>JAOARA010000233.1 GCA_025211115.1 Roseicyclus sp.
GCACCACGGGCTCGCCCGCCAGCAGGCAGGCGGTGGCGATGCCCGCGCCCATCGTGCCCGCGCCCACCACGCCGATGCGCGTCACCGGGCGGGGTGTCGCCCCGGCCTCGGGGATCTTGGCGACCGCCCGCTCGGCGAAAAAGGCGTGGATCAGCCCGGCGCGCTGCGGGCTGTCGATGCAGGCCTGGAACAGCGCCCGTTCCGTGGCCAACCCCTCGGGCAGGGGGCGGGTGGCGGCCGCGACGGCCTCGATGCAGGCGTGGGGGCTGAACAGGTGGGCTTGCGTCTCGAGCAGGGTTTGCTTCGTAGTCTCAAGGGCCTCGGGGTCGGGGGTGATCTGGATATCGCGCGTTCGCCGGGCCGTCAGCCGCCCGTCCAGCACGTCGCGGGCGGCGGCAAGCGCCACCTCGCGCGGGTCGCCCTCGGTCACCCGGTCGACAAGGCCAAGGGCCAGCGCCTCCTCCGCGCCGATGCGCTTGCCCGTGGTGATCAGGGCGAGCGCCGCGGCGACCCCGGCCAGCCGGGGGCCGCGCTGCGTGCCGCCCGCGCCGGGCAGAACCCCCAGCGTCACCTCGGGAAAGCCGAGGGCCACGCCCCGGATCGCCACCCGCGCATGGGCCGCGATGGCCACCTCGAGCCCGCCGCCAAGGGCCGCGCCATGCAGGACGGCGACGACGGGTTTCGCACAGTCCTCGATCCGGTTGCAGACCTCGGGAAGCCAGGGGTCGCGGGGCGGTGTTCCGAACTCGCGGATATCGGCCCCCGCGATAAAGCTGCGCCCCGCGCCGTAAAGCGCGATGACCTTGACGGACGGCTCTGCGACGAGCCGGTCCAGCGCCGCCACCAACCCCGCGCGCAGCCCGTGGCCCGCCGCGTTCACGGGCGGATTGTCCAGCACGATCAGGCCGATATCGCCCTCGAGGCTGGTCCTGACGACCTGTTCCATCCTGTCCTCCCTCGCGCTCCCCGGTCCACAGTATCACGCGCGCGACCCATGGCCAGCGCAACCGGTGGACAGGCCGGGCGGCGGCCCCTATCCCTTTGAGAAACGGGGGAGTGGACCATGGCCGAGGCGTTCATCTGCGATTACATCCGCACGCCCATCGGGCGCTTCGGCGGCGCGCTTGCCGCTGTCCGGGCCGATGACCTCGGCGCCGTGCCGCTGCGCGCGCTTCAGGCGCGGAACCCCGGCGTGGACTGGGCCGCGGTGGACGAGGTCATCTACGGCTGCGCCAACCAGGCGGGCGAAGACAACCGCAACGTGGCGCGCATGTGCGCGCTTCTGGCGGGCCTGCCCGAGACGGTGCCGGGCGTGACGGTCAACCGGCTCTGTGGCTCGGGGATGGATGCGGTGATCGGCGCGGCGCGCGCCATCCGCTGCGGCGAGGCCGACCTTGTCATCGCGGGCGGCGTCGAAAGCATGAGCCGCGCGCCCTTCGTCATGCCCAAGGCTGATGCCGCCTTTTCCCGCAACGCCGAGATCTACGACACCACCATCGGCTGGCGCTTCGTGAACCCGGCGCTACAGGCGCAATACGGCATCGATGCGATGCCCGAGACCGCCGAGAACGTGGCCGAGGCCTTCGGCGTCAGCCGCGCCGACCAGGACGCATTCGCACTGCGCAGCCAGGACCGGGCGGCGGCGGCGCAGGCCTCGGGCCGCTTGGCGGAAGAGATCGCGCCGGTCACGATCCCGCAACGCCGGGGCGAGGCTTTGGTGGTCGATACGGACGAGCATCCGAGGGCCACGACGCTGGAAAAGCTCGGGAAATTGCCCACGCCCTTCCGGGCGGGGGGCAGCGTGACGGCGGGAAATGCCTCGGGCGTGAACGACGGGGCGGCGGCGCTGATCCTCGCCTCCGAAGCCGCGGCGAAGGCCCATGGCCTGACGCCCATCGCCCGCGTGACGGGCGGGGCCAGCGCGGGCGTTGCGCCGCGGATCATGGGCGTGGGCCCGGTGCCCGCGGTGCGCAGGCTTTGCGACCGGCTGGGGCTGACGCCCGCGGAATTCGACGTGATCGAGTTGAACGAGGCCTTTGCCGCGCAATCGCTGGCCGTGCTGCGTCAGCTGGGCCTGTCCGATGACGCGCCCCATGTGAACCCCAACGGCGGTGCCATCGCGCTGGGGCATCCTCTGGGCATGTCGGGCGCTCGGATCGCGGGCACTGCCGCGTTGGAGTTGCAGGCGCGCGGCGCAACCCGCGCGCTTGCCACCATGTGCGTCGGCGTGGGGCAGGGCATCGCCCTGTCCCTCGAGGCGGTCTGAGGCGTCAGAAGAACGCCTGCAGCCCGGTCTGCGCGCGGCCCAGGATCAGGGCGTGAACGTCATGCGTGCCCTCGTAGGTGTTCACCGTCTCGAGGTTCTGAGCATGGCGCATGACATGGTATTCCGCCATGATCCCGTTACCGCCATGCATGTCGCGCGCGACCCGCGCGATATCCAGCGCCTTGCCGCAATTGTTGCGCTTTATCAGGCTGATGACCTCGGGCGCGCAGCTGCCCTCGTCCATCATCCGGCCCGCGCGCAAGGCGGCCTGAAGGCCGAGCGCGATCTCGGTCTGCATGTCGGCAAGCTTTTTCTGGAAAAGCTGCGTCTGCGCCAGCGGGCGGCCGAACTGCACCCGGTCAAGCCCGTAGGCCCGCGCCCGGTGCCAGCAATCCTCGGCCGCGCCCATCACGCCCCAGGCGATGCCGTAGCGCGCGCGGTTGAGGCAGCCGAAGGGGCCCTTCAGCCCCTCGACATGCGGCAGAAGCGCGTCTTCGCCGACCTCGACGCCGTCCATCACGATCTCGCCCGTGACGCTGGCGCGCAAGCTGAGTTTGCCGCCGATCTTGGGCGCCGAAAGCCCGCGCATCCCCTTCTCGAGGATGAAGCCGCGGATCTTGCCGCCATGCGCCTCGGACTTGGCCCAAACCACGAAGACATCGGCAATCGGCGCGTTCGAGATCCACATCTTCGCGCCGTTCAGGACATAGCCGCCCTCGGTCTTCTTCGCCGTGGTCTTCATCCCCGCCGGGTCCGAGCCCGCGTCGGGTTCGGTCAGGCCGAAACAGCCGATCAGCGTGCCCGCTGCAAGGCCGGGGAGGTATTTCCGCTTCTGCTCCTCGGTGCCATAGGCGTTGATCGGATACATCACGAGGCTGGATTGCACCGACATCATCGAGCGGTAGCCGCTGTCGATCCGCTCCACCTCGCGCGCAACGAGGCCATAGGTCACGTAGCCCGCGCCGAGCCCGCCGTATTCCTCGGGGATGGTGACGCCCAGAAGCCCCATCTCGCCCATTTCGGCAAAGATCTCGGGGGCGACGGTCTCGTTCAGGTAGGCGTCCGTCACACGCGCGGCCAGCTTGTCCTGCGCATAGGCGCGGGCGCTGTCGGCGACCATGCGCTCTTCTTCGCTGAGCTGGTCGGTCAGGTGAAAGGGATCGGCCCAATCGAAGGGCGCGAGCGAGGGGCCGGTGTGGCGCGTTTGTCCGTCTGGCATGGGATCCTCCGTCGTTGGGGACGATTCATATCATTTGCACCGGTTGTGCAACCCCGCGCGGCGCGGAAGCAACTGTTTGCAGGGTGCCTCAATTTTCGGCACCGCCGCGCTTGGCAATCGACAAGCCGCGGTGGCGGGGGTTTGATGCCGGAAAACGGAGTGTTCCATGACCCTTCCCCGGCCGCATTGGCGCGAGATGACGACGCGCGAATTTTCCGACAGCGACACTTCGGAGTGGATCGCCGTTCTGCCCATCGCCGCCATCGAGCAGCACGGCCCGCACCTGCCGGTGGGGGTGGACGCACTTCTGGCCGAGGCGATGGTCGCGCGTGCGGTCGCGGCCCTGCCCGAGGATCTGCCCGCGACCTTCCTGCCGGTGCAGCAGGTCTGCAAGTCGAACGAGCATGTCGAGTTTCCCGGCACGCTGACCCTGACCTGGGAAACGGCGATCCGCACCTGGATCGAGATCGGCGAAAGCGTCGCGCGCGCCGGGCTGCGCAAGATGGTGATCGTCACCAGCCACGGCGGCAATGTCGCGCCGATGGAGATCGTCGCGCGCGAGCTGCGGCAGACACGGGGCATGGCCGTGGCGACGACCGCCTGGACCCGTCTGGGCGGCGCGCGGGTCTACAGCTACCCCGAGGGGCCGATGGTGGACATCCATGGCGGATTGTCCGAGACCTCGATGATGCTGGCGGCGTGGCCCGAGCTTGTGCGGCAAGAGCTGGTCGAGGATTTCGCAAGCACCCAGACCGCGCTGAGGCAGGGATCGGCGAAGCTGGGTTATCACATGGCCGAGGCCAACCTGGGCTGGTTGTCGAACGACCTGAACCCCAAGGGCACGGTCGGCGACGCCGCTTCGGCCACGGCCGAGCTGGGAAAGGTCGATCTCGACAACCAGACCGAGGGCTTCATCGCGCTTCTGCGCGACATGGCGCGATATCAGCCAGCCTGAGAATTTCACGAAAGTGATCCGGCGCGTCCGAAAGGGCGGTATGACCTGTGGATAAGTTTCACTTTGCTCACTTATCCACAGGTTTATCCACAAGCCCGCCTACAGGCCTGCGACCAGCTCGGGAATATGCTCCTTGAAGCGGAAGAACCCATGCGTCGCATGGGGCCATGCCGCCGCGTCCCAGTCGCGCATCACCCGCGACAGCGCGATTTCCGAGCGCGCCAGCCGCGCCTCCAGCGCCTCGAGCGCCGCGGCGGCCGGGCCGACCGGCGCAAAGGCCGTGACAAGCTGCTCCAGCCCCTCGGCCTCGGCCCATGCCGCGATGGTCTCGACCTCGTCGGCCACCGGGCCGGGCGACCCCATGCGCGCCGACCAGCGGCCCATGGCATCGGTCACCGCGTCGCGGGTGAAGCCCGCCACCAACCCTGAGACCGCACGCGGCGACCGGCCCGCGACCGAGATCAGCGCCGCATGGGCCACGGGCGGCGCCTCCAGCGCCTCGAGCACGAAGGCGGGCGACAGGTCTTCCTCGGTCAGCAGAAGCCCGGTGCGCAAACCGGCTTGTGGCCGGTCACCGACCGGGGCCGGTCTGCGCTGCGGCGGTGCGGGGCCCTTGAGCGGTGGGGCATCGGTCACCAGTCCCTTGGGCGCGAAGCGCCCGTCGGTGTAGCGCGCGATGTTGTCGGGCCGCGCGAGGTAATGCTTGCCCTGCGTCTGCAGCCCCGCGACCCCGCGCCAGCCCAGCGTGTTCGAGGCCGGGTCGCCGTCGAGCAGGTGGCGCAGGAAGACATCCGCCCCCGCCTGCCACGGCAGGCGCAGGGTGAAGATCCAGATCGAGGCGAACCACATCCGCGCGTGGTTGTGCATGTAGCCCGTCGCCACCAGCTCGGCCGCCCAGGCGTCGAAACACTCGATGCCGGTCTTCCCGGCCTCGGCCGCCTCCAGCCGGTCGCGCAGGTCCGCATCGGCCCCGTCCAGCACCTCGGCCAGCTCGCGCCGGTAGGCGGCCCAGACGGCGGGCCGCATCTCGAGCCAGCCTTTCCAGTAGCTCCGCCAGCAGACTTCCTGCACGAATTTCTCGGCCGAGCCGAGCGAGAAGCGGCCCAGCACGGCCTCCAGCACCTCCTCTTCGGTGATCAGCCGATGGCGCAGGTAGGGCGACAGCCGCGAGACATGCGGGTGCCCGGCATCGGGCAGGTCGTAGTTGCGCCGCGATGCATAGTCGCGCCCGGCATGGGGCAGGAAGCGCGCGAGGCGGACAAGCGCCTCGGTCCGTGTGGCGGGGGAGGCTGCGGGGGGCGGGGAAATCGGGCTCTGGTCGGTCATGGTGCGGCAGATAGCGGGCCGGGCCTCGCCGTCCACGGAATTGCCGCCTGCCCTTGCAGCCCCCCATGCCCACCACTAAGACTCACCCGACAACACGGCGGACCCAGTTGAGGCAGGTGATATGCAAGACCCGATCGATCACTACATGAACACCCTCGTGCCGATGGTGGTCGAACAGACCAGCCGGGGCGAACGGGCCTACGACATCTTTTCGCGCCTGCTGAAGGAGCGGATCATCTTCGTCTCGGGCCCGGTGCATGACGGCATGTCGAGCCTGATCGTGGCACAGCTGTTGCATCTGGAGGCGGAGAACCCGTCGAAGGAGATCAGCATGTATATCAACAGCCCCGGCGGCGTGGTGACCAGCGGCCTGTCGATCTACGACACGATGCAATACATCAAGCCCAAGGTCTCGACGCTGGTGATCGGGCAGGCGGCCTCGATGGGGTCGCTCCTGCTGACGGCGGGCGAAAAGGGGATGCGCTTCAGCCTTCCCAACAGCCGGATCATGGTTCACCAGCCTTCGGGCGGCTACCAGGGCCAGGCGACGGATATCATGATCCACGCCAAGGAGACCCAGAAGCTCAAGGACCGGCTGAACCAGATCTACGTGAAACACACCGGCCAGGATTTCGAGACGGTGGTGGACGCGCTGGAGCGCGACAATTTCATGGATCCCGAGCAGGCCAAGGACTGGGGCCTGATCGACGAGATCGTCGAAAGCCGCGCCGCGGCCGGCGGTGACGACAAGTGAGCCGCGCCTCTCGGTGCCGGACCAGTGCCGGACCCGTGAGGAATTTGACATTGTGGTGACCGGTGGCCTGTTCTAGGCTTGCCGAAATTCACGGCCCGGAGGCGCTCCGGGCCGGGGCCCTCGGCCCGAAAGACCCGTTGAGGTGGACGATATGGCGAACGCATCCGGCAGCGACTCGAAGAACACGCTCTACTGCTCGTTCTGCGGCAAGAGCCAGCACGAGGTGCGCAAACTCATCGCCGGACCGACCGTGTTCATTTGCGACGAATGCGTCGAACTGTGCATGGACATCATCCGCGAAGAGACCAAGACCGCCGGTCTGAAATCCACCGATGGCGTGCCCAGCCCGCTGGAAATCTGCCAGGTGCTGGATGACTACGTGATCGGCCAGATGCACGCCAAGCGCGTGCTCTCGGTCGCGGTCCACAACCACTACAAGCGGCTGAACCACGCGGGCAAGTCGGACATCGAACTGGCGAAGTCGAACATCCTGCTGATCGGCCCGACGGGCTGCGGCAAGACGCTGCTGGCGCAGACGCTGGCGCGCATCCTCGATGTGCCCTTCACCATGGCGGACGCGACCACGCTGACCGAAGCCGGCTACGTGGGCGAGGATGTCGAGAACATCATCCTCAAGCTGCTGCAGGCCAGCGAATACAACGTCGAACGCGCGCAGCGCGGCATCGTCTACATCGACGAGGTCGACAAGATCACGCGCAAGTCCGACAACCCCTCGATCACCCGCGACGTCTCGGGCGAGGGGGTGCAGCAGGCGCTTCTGAAGATCATGGAAGGCACCGTCGCCTCGGTGCCGCCGCAGGGCGGGCGCAAGCATCCGCAACAGGAATTCCTGCAGGTCGACACGACCAACATCCTGTTCATCTGCGGCGGGGCCTTCGCCGGGCTCGACAAGATCATCGCGCAGCGCGGCAAGGGCAGCGCGATGGGCTTCGGCGCCGATGTGCGCGACCCCGAGTCGAAGTCGATCGGGGAATACTTCAAGGATCTCGAGCCCGAGGACCTGTTGAAATTCGGCCTGATCCCCGAGTTCGTCGGCCGCCTTCCGGTGCTGGCCACGCTCGAGGACCTGGACGAGGACGCGCTCGTCACCATCCTGACCGAGCCGAAGAACGCGCTGGTCAAGCAGTACCAGCGCCTGTTCGAGCTGGAGGACGTGAAGCTGAAGTTCACCGATGACGCGCTCAAGGCCATCGCCAAGCGCGCCATCGCGCGCAAGACCGGCGCGCGGGGCCTGCGCTCGATCATGGAGGACATCCTGCTCGACACGATGTTCGACCTGCCGAGCGCCGAAGGCGTCGAAGAGGTGGTCGTCAACGAAGAGGCCGTGTCCTCGGACGCGCAGCCCCTGATGATCTACGCCGAGCGCAAGAAGGAAGAGCCGGCCAGCGCCGGCTGATCCGGCCGGGCGTGGCGCGCCAGTCTCTTGCAAGAGACCGGTCAGAGCCTTGAAAGGCTCTGACGCACGCCCTTGCAAGGGCGTGATCAGCCTTTTGCAAAAGGCTGATACGATCCTTGCAAGGATCGTCCCTCCTACCGAAGCCAGAGCTTTTCGCGCTTGAGCGTATTGCGGATCGCCTGTTCCCGGCGCGGCAGGTTCTCGCGGTCGAAGAGCGCGCGCGCCTTCTGGCCCTTGCCCTGGTAGATCATCCGCTTCATCGGCTCATAGGCCTTCAGCACCTTCTTGATCCGGTTGGGCGCCGTCACCTCTTCCAGCACGTCGATCACGCGCTGGCCTTCGCGCGCATAGGCCAGCGGCAGCACCCGGTAGTGACAGCTGTGCGTGCCGTCCAGCCAGCCCTCGGGAAGCGCGTCGCGCCCCCCGCCGAGGCCATGGATCACCAGCGGCAGGGCCACCTGGTCGAGCCACGGGTCGAGCGACTGGCACACCAGTTCCGCGGGCCGGTCGTCGCGGATCGAGAGCGCGCAGTCGGTGAAGCGCCGCCCGAACTCGGCCGCGTCGCGGTAGTAGAAGAAGCCTGCGTTGAAATAGAGGTAGCGCCTCCAGTATTCATCCGGCCAGGACAGGTCCAGCGAGCTGTCGAAATCCAGCCCGAACCGGTCATACAGCGCCTTCCAGGTCGCGGTGTAGCCGGGCCCGTAAAGCTCGATCTGCGGCCATGTCCCCTCCACCCGGCGGCTGGCCGAGGGGCGGTCGAAGTCGAAGGGCACTCGTGTCAGGTCGCCGGTGATCAGCGTGTCGGTGTCGAAGAAGACGAAGGGCCGGTCCGGCGGCAGGGCGGCAAGGGCCTCGATCTTGTTGCCATAGGGATAGCTCTCGCCGAAATGCCGGCTTTCGAAGGGCAGGATCTCGGCTCCGAACGCCTCGGTCAGAAGCGCGCGGAGCGCGTCGTTCCCGATCCGCGGATCGCGCGACCAGCGCGGGCCGGGTTGCGGCTCGGCGACGAGCAGGCGGCCGGGGAAATCGCGGTTGAAATGGCGAAACGAGGCGGCAAAGACGAGGGCTTCGTATTCAAGCCGTCCCTGCTGCGCCACGATCATGACGTCGAAAGGGGCGTCGGCCGCCGGGGCCTGCGTCGGCTGGGAGGTCACTGGTCTACCGTCATCGGGATCACGCGCACTGGCGCGCAGCCTAGCGGCACCGCCGCGGGCCGACCACCCCCCCTGTGGCACCGGCCGCGCACGGCGGCCCGACCCTGTCCATGTATGATGCAAATGCGCAACATCATCTTTCGGCGCGTAAGAAGTGCTCAAAAGTTTCGCACAGTGTTAACTAAAGTTTTTGACAGCTTGTCGAAGTCTGTCTAGCGTCTGCGGCAAACCGCCCGGCAAGGGATGCGGCGGTCGGATTTTGGGTAACGAGTAGGAATTGTCATGTCGAAGACCCCCGGTCATATCACCGAGTCCCGCGTGCTGCGCGGTGGTCGCCTGGTCAAGTTCAAGGGCCGCGTGGCCAGCATGGCCCCCTGGGTGGGCGTCGTGATCGTGATGGGCATGGGCAGCCCGGTCCTGGCGCAGGGGACTACACTCGGCACAGGCGCGACGGCAGCCAACACGACCGACACGGCCATTGGCACCAGCGCCAATGCTGACTCCGGTGCCGGTAACGCCGGCGCATCCGCGCTCGGTAACGCGACAACTGCAACCGGCGACAATTCCACGGCTGTCGGGTCCGAGGCGTCAGCGACCGGGTCTCTGTCCACGTCGATTGGTTTCCAGTCGCAATCCGGCGACTTCGCCTTCGCCGGTGGTAACGCTGCGAACGCGTCCGGGTCGGTGTCTACCGCCATTGGCTCGAACACGGTTGCAACCGGCACGTCCTCCACCGCCATCGGCGGCGGTGGCGTCACCTTTGGCGCCGAGGCGACCGGCGACCGTTCCACGGCCCTCGGCTATGACACAAGCGCCACCGGTGCCGGTTCGACAGCCGTGGGTGATGCGGCGACGGCAAGTTCCAGTGCGGCCTCGGCATTCGGCGAGCAATCCATCGCAGGTGGCACCAACTCGACCGCCATCGGCTCGGACTCCAACGCCTCCGGCGAGGCTTCGACGGCTCTCGGCTCCGAAACCACGGCGTCCGGCGTAAACTCCCTCGCGCTGGGTGGTGCAACCGCAGTCGACGGCGGCGCGACCGCGTCGGCTGACAACGCCATCGCCATCGGTGCAGGCGCGGTTGCGGACCAGACCAACTCGGTCGCCATCGGCACGGGCGCGGACACCACGGCAGACAACCAGATCATGCTGGGTGGGTCCACGAACACGTCCATCGTGACGAATGGTGTAAACAACAACGACGTGTCGGCGGGTGCGATTGACACGCGTTTCGTGACGGTCAACGGGGACGGGCTCCTGCAGTCCACGACGCTGACCGTCTCGGGTGACGGCACAACCGACGCGGATGGGGCGTTGGTGCTGGATATTCAGGACAACACGATCACCGCGGCGGACATCGCGGCCGACACGATCACGGACGCGGAGATCGCGGCGGATGCGATCACGGCGTCCGAACTTGCGGATGGCTCGGTCGATACGGCGGCAATCCAGAACAACGCCGTGACGACCGACCAGATCGCGGACGGGACGGTGACCTCTGCCGACATCGCGGACAACACGATTGTCGCGGTTGATATCGCGAACGACACGATCACGGCGACGCAGATCGCGGCCGACACGATCACGGGCGCGGAGATCGCGGCGGATGCGATCACGGCGTCCGAGCTTGCGGATGGCTCGGTCGATACGGCGGCGATCCAGAACAACGCCGTGACGACCAACCAGATCGCGGACGGGACGGTGACCTCTGCGGACATCGCGGACAACACGATTGTCGCGGCTGATATCGCGAACGACACGATCACGGCGACGCAGATCGCGGCAGATGCGATCACGGCGTCCGAACTTGCGGATGGCTCGGTCGATACGGCGGCGATCCAGAACAACGCCGTGACGACCGACCAGATCGCGGACGGGACGGTGACCTCTGCGGACATCGCGGACAACACGATTGTCGCGGCTGA
>JAOARA010000234.1 GCA_025211115.1 Roseicyclus sp.
GCATGCGTCGTTCGACGAGTTCCGCGAAGAAGCTGCACCCATAGGGGATGGCCTCGTCGTTGAAGTCGTATTCGGGGTGGTGGACACCGGCGGTCTCGCCGTTGCCGACATTGACGAAGGCACCGGGCCGGGCGTTGAGCATATAGGCGAAATCCTCGCCCCCCATGCGCGGCGGGCGGCCCCAGCGCACGCGATCCTCGCCCGCCACGGCGCAGGCGATCTCGGCGGCGATCTCGGCGTTCTCGTCGTGGTTCACGACGACAGGATAGCCCCGCTCGTAGCGCAGGTGCGCCTCGCAGCCATAGGCCTCGGCGGTGGAGCGGATGAGCTGGCAGACGCGGGTTTCCGCGATGTCGCGGACATGCTCGTCCAGCGTGCGGACGGTGCCGCGGATCAGCACCTCGGAGGGGATGACGTTGAACGCCTCGGAAGAGGTTTTCACCGTGCAGACGGAGACCACGATCTCCTTGATCGGGTCCACGTTGCGGGCCGCCACGGTCTGCAGCGCCATGACCACGTTGCAAGCGGCGGGCGTGGGGTCGATGCACATGTGGGGCCGCGCGGCATGGCCGCCCTTGCCGACGATGGAGACCTCGAATTCATCGGCCGCGGCCATGATCGGGCCGGGCGAGACGCCGAACTCGCCCACCGGCAGGCCGGGCTCGTTGTGCATGCCGTAGACCTCGCAGATGCCGAAACGTTCCATCATGCCGTCGCGCACCATCAGGTCGCCGCCGCCGCCGCCCTCTTCCGCGGGCTGGAAGATCAGCGCGACGGTGCCGTCGAAATTCCGCGTCTCGGCAAGGTATTTCGCGGCCCCCAGCAACATGGCCGTGTGCCCGTCATGGCCGCAGGCATGCATCTTGTTCGGCGTCTGCGACGCATGGGGCAGCCCGGTGTGCTCCTGCATCGGCAGCGCGTCCATGTCGGCGCGCAGGCCCACGCAATAGCCGCGGCTGTCGGTCTTGCCGCGGATCAGCGCGACGATGCCCGACCGCCCGATCCCGGTGTGGATCTCGTCGACGCCGAAGGCGCGCAGCTTGGCCTCGACCAGCGCGGTGGTCTTGGGCAGGTCGAAGAGAAGCTCGGGGTTCGCGTGGATCTCGCGCCGCCATTCGGCGATCTCCGGCATGAGTTCGGCCAGACGGTTCTTGATCGGCATGGCTTACCCCTCCTGCAGGTGATCGAGCAGCTTGGACATCATCACGACACCCTGCTCGAATTGCGCGACGCTCAGGTATTCGTTGGGCTGATGCGCCTGCGCGATGTTGCCCGGCCCGCAGACCACGGCGGAATAGCCCGCGGCCTGGAACTGGCCCGCCTCGGTCCCGTAGCTGACCACGCTCGAGCCGTTCTCGCCGGTCAGACGCCGCACCAGCGCCTCGGCCTCGCCATCCTCCTCGGCGCGCAGACCGGGAACATCCCAGCGCGGCAGCGCGGTGATGCCGGCCTCGGGGCGGACGGCCTTCATGCCGGCCTCGATCCGGGCGATCTCGGCGCTGATGCGCTCGGCCCATTCTCCGTGCGGCTCCGACGGCACGCAGCGCGCGGACAGCACGAAGGTGCAATCCTTCGCGGTGATGTTATGCGCCGTGCCGCCCTGGATCATGCCGACATGGAGCGTCGTGTAGGGCGGGTCGTAGTCGCTGGCCGTGTCGGCAGCGGCGGCGTTGGCCTCGTTGGTGCGGTTGGCCCAGTCGATCAGCTTGGCCCCCTCCATGATCGCCGAGACGCCGGTGTAGGCGATCGAGGAATGCACCTCGTAGCCGTGGAAATGCAGGTCGAAACCGACGCCGCCCTTGTGGCCGTTCACGATGCCCCATTCCGTCGGCTCGCCGATGATGGCCAGCGCCGCGCGCGGCATGTGGGCCTGCATCGCCTCGATCATCGGCGGCGCGCCGACGCAGCCGATTTCCTCGTCGCGGGTCAGGCATAGCTGCAGCGGGCGCGCGACGCCGCGGCGCTGCGCCTCGACCGTGGCCCAGATGGCGAGCGCGTCGAACCCCTTCATGTCGCAGGTTCCGCGCCCGTAGAGCTTGCCGTCCTTCTCGACCACGGTGAACGGGTCGGTGTCCCAGGCCTGCCCGTCGACGGGCACGACATCGGTATGCCCCGACAGGATCACGCCGCCCTCGACCGGCGGCCCGGCATGGGCATAGAGCGAGGCCTTTTTCCCCGTCTCGTCATAGTCGCGGTGGCAGGTCAGGCCGTGGCCTGAAAGATAGTCCTCGACCCAGTCGACCAGCGCGAGGTTGCTGTCGCGGCTGACGGTCGGAAAGGACACGAGCTTGTCGAGCAGAGCGCGCGGGCTCAACACGTCTGGCATGGGATGCTCCGGGTGGTCACCGGGCGACCCTGTGCCAGCACCGCGGAAGCGTCAAGCCCGACGGCAAGAAACCTGCACAACCTCTGGGCAGTTGCTGAAACCGCGCGCAAGGTCACCCGGATTGCGGGTTGTGACACGAAAATTTCATGTTACCGTGACCGCTAACACAAGCCGTCCACGCTTCGACAAGAGGCGGCGACACAACAGGTTGAGGAGCATCTGCCGATGCCCGACGGGGCCACGCCCTTCGTCCTTGATGTCAAGGACCTGAAGACCGTTTTCCGTACGCGGGGCGGTGAAGTTCACGCAGTCAACGACGTCAGTTTCACGCTCAAGCCGGGCGAGTTGTTGGGCGTCGTGGGCGAGTCGGGGTCCGGCAAGTCGGTGACGATGATGTCGCTGATCCGGCTGCTGCCGATGCCCCCCGCCGAGATCCGCGGCGGCCAGGTGATGTTCGACGGGCAGGACCTGGCCAAGGTGCCCGAAGAGACGATGCGCGCCATCCGCGGCGCGCGGATCGGCATGGTCTTCCAGGATCCGATGACCAGCCTGAACCCGGTGTTCACGGTCGGCTACCAACTGATGGAGCCGCTGCGCAAACACATGGGGATGGACAAGAAGGCGGCGGCGAACCGTGCTGTCGAGCTGCTGGAACTGGTGGGCATCCCCGACGCCCGGCGGCGTCTCGGCGATTATCCGCACCAGTTTTCCGGCGGGATGCGGCAGCGCGTGATGATCGCCATCGCGCTCGCCTGCGACCCCAAGGTGCTGATAGCGGATGAGCCGACCACCGCGCTCGACGTGACGATCCAGGCGCAGATCCTCGAGCTGATCAAGGACCTGCGCCAGAAGCTTGGCATGGCGATCGTCTGGATCACCCATGACCTCGGCGTGATCGCGGGCATCGCCGACCGGGTGATGGTGATGTATGGCGGGCAGGTCGTGGAACAGGCCCCCGTGCGGGAGTTGTTCGCCAACCCGCAGCATCCTTATACAAGAATGCTGCTCGAGACGGTCCCCCACATCAAGGGCGCGCGGGCCGAGAAACTGCGCGTGATCCAGGGCCAGCCCCCGATCCTTGCCAAGGCGCCGGAAAGCTGCCCCTTCATGGCGCGCTGCCCGCAGGCCTTCGACCGCTGCGCGGCGCAGAACCCCGCGCGATACGATGTTGGCGTCGGCCATGACGCGGCCTGCTTCTGGGACTTCAAGACAGGGGCGCCGCGCGATGTTTGACACCAGCAACGCGAAGAAACTGGTCGAGGTGCGCGACCTCAAGATGCATTTCCCGATCCGCTCGGGACTTCTGCGCCGCGTCACCGGGGCGGTGAAGGCGGTCGATGGCGTCAGCTTCGACATCTTCGAGGGCGAGACGCTGGGCCTTGTGGGTGAAAGCGGTTGCGGCAAGTCCACCTGCGGCCGGGCGGTGCTGCGCCTCTATGAGCCGACCGCCGGGTCGATCAAGCTGGATGGCGAGGAAATCGCCCATGCCCCCTTCGACAAGCTGCGCCGCCTGCGGCCCAAGATTCAGATGGTGTTCCAGGACCCGCAGGCGAGCTTGAACCCGCGGATGTCGGTGGCCGGCATCATCGGCGAGCCGCTCAGCGAGCATTCGGACATCAACGCCAAGGCGCGGCTCGACCGGATCTACGAGCTGATGGACGCCGTGGGCCTGAACCGCGATTTCGCCAACCGTTACCCGCATGAATTCTCGGGCGGC
>JAOARA010000235.1 GCA_025211115.1 Roseicyclus sp.
GATGGCGGCCTCGACGGTTTCCTCGGGGATGCCGCGCAGGGCGGCCGACAGGATCACCATGGCGAAGCCGGTCTGGATCCAGATCAGCACGATCATCAGGAAAAAGTTGTTCCAGAAGGGCACGGTCAGCCATTGCACCGGTTCGGAGCCCATCTGCACGAGCACCGCGTTCAGAACGCCGATCTGCGCCACGTCCTCGGGGCGGGCGTCATAGACCAGCTTGAAGATCACCGCGGCCCCCACGAAGGAGATCGCCATCGGCATGAAGATCAGCGACTTGGCGATGTTGCCCCAGCTGATCCGGTCGGTCAGCTGCGCGGCCAGCAGCCCGAAGGCGGTCGAGGCCGCGGGCACGATCAGAAGCCACAACAGGTTGTTGCGCACCGCTTCCCAGAACTTGTCCTCGGCGAACATGCGCTGGTAATTCGACGCCCCCGCCCATTCGAAGCCGCCGCCGACGCGGTTCGTGAGGCTCAGGCGCAGCGTCTCGACCACCGGGTAGGCGAGATAGAGGCCGAGCGCGAAAAGCGCGGGAAACAGGAACAGCCACGGCCGGATCGCGTTGGCGCGGTTGATGTTGCGCCCCGCGTTGGGGCCGGTCGGCTTGAACAGCACGCGGTCGAGAAACTGGTTCGAGAGGTAGAAGTAGCCGATACAGCCGCCGACGCCCACGATGATGGGCAGCAAGCCCTGGAATGCCGGGTTCATGCGCCCCTCCCTGTCCGAGACCCGGTGCCGGTCCGGGGTGGCCCGATCGTGCCTGCCCCGTCTGCCGGAAGACCGGTGGTGAGGGCCCGGCCGCGCGCGTGGCGGCCGGGCCCGGTGTCATGCTCTCACGCGGTCGCGCGGATCACTGCAGCGCCTGCCAGCTTTCCTGGATCGAGGTCGCCACGTCCTCGGCGGATGCGCCGCCGACGTAATCGACCATGCCGGTCCAGAAGCTGCCTGCGCCAACGGCTGCCGGCATCAGGTCGGAGCCGTCGAAGCGGAAGGTGGTGGCCCCCAGCAGGATCTCGCCCTGGCCTGCCTCGACCGCGGTCGGGTAGGCCTCGAGGTTCACGCCCGAGTGGGGCGTCAGGAAGCCGCCCTGCGCCATCATGATCTCATGCGCGAAGGGGGTCTGCAGGAAGGCCATGAAGGCCGCGGTCGCGTCCGACGGATCGGTCACGGCCATCACGGTGCCGCCACCCAGAACCGGGTTGCCGAGGTCTTCGCCCTCGAAGGAGGGGAAGTAGAAGAAGTCGGCATCGACGCCCACCTCGGTCCCCTCGGGGAAGAAGGCCGGGATGAACGACGCCTGGCGGTGCATATAGCAGCCGGGGGGCGAGGCGAAGAGGCCCGTGGGGCTGTCACGGAAGTCGGTCGTGGCGACCGCGCCGCCGCCGCCCTGTGCCCAGCCCTCGGTCAGGGCGAAGGTGCCGAAGGTCTCGATCGCGTTCACGACGCGGGGGTCGTTGAAGGGGATCTCGTTGGCGACCCACTGGTCATAGACCTCGGGCGACTGGGTGCGCAGCATGATGTCCTCGACCCAGTCGGTCGCGGGCCAGCCGGTTGCCGCCCCCGAGCCGAGGCCGATGCACCACGGCGTTTCGCCGTCGGCGACGATCTGCTCGGAAAGCGCGATCAGCTCTTCCATGGTGCCGGGAACCTCGTAACCCGCATCCTCGAAATTCTCGGGGACATACCAGACCAGCGACTTGAGGTTCACGTTGAAGAAGATGCCGTAGAACTCGTCTTCGCCCTCGGCGTTGGCGTAGGTGCCGAGGTCAACCCAGGAGGAGCCCGCGGCGTAATTGTCGGTCACCCAGGCTTCCATCTCGTCGCCGAGCGGCGCGAGCTGGCCGTTGCCGGCGAGCACGGCAGCCAGGCCCGGCTGCGGGAAGACGGCGATGTTGGGCGGCGAGCCTGCCTCGGCGTCGATGACGATCTGCTGCTCGAAGCTGTCCGAGCCGGTATAGCTCGCCTCGGCGCCGGTGGCGGCTTCGAAGTAGTTGAGCAGGATGTCGAAGCGGTCAGCCTCGGGCGAGAGCCAGGGGCCCGAGATGGTCAGCGTCTGGCCCGACAGGTCGGGCGCGGCATCGGCGAAGGCCGCGTAGCTGTCCCAGTTGAAGGCGCCTTCGCCTTCGGCAAAGGGCATGTGGGCGTCGGCATGGGCGGCGCCGGCCATCAGCGCCAGCGCGGCCGCGCTGCTGAACAGGTTGCGTTTCATAAGATCCTCCCAAGGAACGGCCGGCTGATCCGGCACATCACGTTTGCCCAAGCGCCGCCGGGTGGACCATGTTCACACACCACCCAAAGCGCTTTGGGTTGGCGACACAGTCTCCAATGCCTCCGAGTCTGTCAATCCGTCAAACGAAGGCCCCTGAAAATTAATGGGTAATCTCGCAGGTGCAGAAAAATTCGGCGATTTAGAATCTTTGACAATCCAAGTGACGCGGCGCTAGCTTCGCCCCCGATCCAAACCGCTTTGGCCTTTCTTTCGCATGAATCTCAAGGAACTGGCAGCCGCGCTGAACCTCAGCCAGACGACCGTCAGCCGCGCGCTGAACGGCTATCCCGAGGTGCGCGAAGAGACCCGCGCGCGGGTGCTGGCCGCCGCCAAGGCCGCCAATTACGCCCCCAACAGCCGGGCGCGGCGTCTCGCCACGGGCCGCGCGATGACCATCGGCCACGTGATTCCGCTGACCGGCCGGGCCGAGATGGTGAACCCGATCTTCGCCGACTTCCTGATCGGCGCGGGCGAGGTCTATGCGCGCGAAGGCTATGACCTGCTTTTGTCGATGGTCACGGACGGCGACAGCGAGGCGGCGTTTCGCCAGATCGCCGCGAATGGCTCGGTCGACGGGGTGATGGTGCAGGCCCCGCAAATCACCGACCCGCGGATCGGGCTGTTGCAGGAGCTGGACCTGCCCTTTCTCGTCCACGGCCGCACCGGCGACGCGCGGGGCTACAGCTGGCTCGACATCGCCAATATCCGCGCCTTTCGCCGCGCCACCGACTTCCTGCTCGACCTCGGGCACCGGCGCATCGCGCTGCTGAACGGGCAGGAAGGCTTCGACTTCGCGCAACGCCGCCGCCGCGGCTATGAGGAGGCGCTGGCCGCGCGCGGCCTTTGCCCCCTGCCGCACCTGATGGCAAATGACGCGATGACCGAAGGCTTCGGTTACCTGTCCGCCGCCGCGATGCTGGACGGGCCGGAGCCGCCGACGGCGTTTCTTGCCTCCTCCGTCATCATCGCCATCGGCATCCGCCGCGCCTGTGGCGAGCGGGGGCTGCGGATGGGGCGGGACATCTCGGTGATCTGCCACGATGACGAATTGAGTTACCTCAACAACGACGTGGGCGGCCCCGCCTTCACCGCGACGCGCTCGTCGATCCGGGCGGCGGGGCGGCGCTGTGCCGAGCTGCTGATCGACCTGATCCGAGACCCCGACCAGCCCCCCGTGCAGGAGCTGTGGGAAACCGACCTGACCGTGGGCCGCTCGACCGGCCCCTGCCCCGCGGCCTGAGCGACAGGCCCGCCGAGAAAGGACATCCGATGCAGTTCCAGCGCAGCGATTTTCCCGAGGGGTTCCTCTTCGGGGTCGCCACCTCGTCCTACCAGATCGAGGGCCATGGCTTCGGCGGGGCCGGACCGACCCATTGGGACAGTTTCGCCGCCACCCCCGGCAATGTCGTGCGCGCTGAGCACGGGCAGCGCGCCTGCGACCAT
Organism: Roseicyclus sp.; assembly: GCA_025211115.1. GTDB lineage: Bacteria > Pseudomonadota > Alphaproteobacteria > Rhodobacterales > Rhodobacteraceae > Roseicyclus. Next base: position 3,713 of record JAOARA010000235.1, read on the forward strand.
TACCACCGCTGGGAGGAAGACCTGGACCTGATCCGCGACCTCGGCGCGGATGTCTACCGTTTCTCGACCAGCTGGGCGCGCGTCCTGCCCGAGGGCACGGGCACACCCAATGCCGAGGGGCTGGATTTCTACGACCGGCTCGTCGACGGGATGCTCGCGCGCGGCATCAAGCCCGCCGCGACCCTCTACCATTGGGAGCTGCCGCAGGCGCTGGCCGACAAGGGCGGCTGGCGCAACGCCGACATGCCCGATTGGTTCGCCGAGTTCACCGAGACCGTCATGCGCCGCATCGGCGACCGCGTGTGGTCGGCGGCCCCGATCAACGAGCCCTGGTGCGTCGGCTGGCTGTCGCATTTCGACGGCGCCCATGCGCCGGGGATGCGCGACATCCGCGCCACGGCGCGGGCGATGCACCATATCCTCGTCAGCCATGGCCGCAGCATCGAGGTGATGCGCGGGCTGGGGATGGGGAACCTCGGCGCGGTGGGCAATTTCGAATGGGTCACCCCCGCCAGCGACACCCCCGAGGATATCGCCGCCGCCGCGCGCTATGACGCGATCTACAAC
>JAOARA010000027.1 GCA_025211115.1 Roseicyclus sp.
CGCGGGAGCTGGAGCCGGGTTCGGACGCGCTGAGCCGTGCGGCCGCCTACGAGATGCTGGTCGACGAAGGGCTCGCGCCCGCCCGCGTCAGCCGCTCCGACATCCTGTCGGTCCTGACCGAGAACATCGTGGACGGCAGCGTCGGCGGCATCCCCGTGGCCGAGCTAAACACCGAGGTAGCCCGCGACCGCGCCTATGCCGCGCTGGTGGCCGCAGACATCGCCCCGCCCGCGCCGAGCGAAGAAGACGTGAGCGCAAGCCTTGCCTCCGTCGTCTTCTTCGAGCGCTACCTCGAGGACAGCGCCGCCGTGACGACCGCCGCGCGCGAAACGCTGGACGGGATCGAGACGCGGGTGGGGTTCTACCGCTTCCTCGACCTGTCGCTCGACGGTATCTCGCTGGCCTCGATCTATTTCCTTGCGGCCATCGGCCTTGCCATCACCTTCGGGGTGATGGGCGTGATCAACATGGCCCATGGCGAGTTCATCATGATCGGTGCCTATACCGGCTATGTCGTGCAAAGCCTTGTGCCGAACGAGACGGCCTCCCTCGCCATCGCCATTCCGCTCGCCTTCGTCGTGACCTTCATGGCGGGCGTCGCGATGGAGCGGCTTGTCATCCGCTGGCTCTATCATCGACCGCTCGAGACCTTGCTGGCGACCTTCGGCATCTCCATCGCGCTGCAGCAGATCGTGCGGCTGGTCTTCGGCGCGTTGACCCAGCCGCTGACGCCGCCCGACTGGCTGGCCGGCTCGGTCACCTTCAACGACGTGGTGTCGATCGGTTCGGTCCGCGTGGCGATCTTCATCCTCGCGGTGCTGTTCTTCGTGGTGCTCTGGCTGATCCTGAACCGCACCCGGCTGGGGCTCGAGGTGCGGGCCGTCACGCAAAACCCCGCCATGGCCGCGTCGATGGGCATCAACCCCGACCGGATCAACATGCTGACCTTCGGCCTCGGCTCCGGCATTGCCGGGATCGCGGGCGTCGCCATCGGGCTTTTCGCGCAGGTGGTGCCCGACATGGGCTCCAACTACATCGTGCAAAGCTTCATGACGGTCGTCGTCGGCGGGGTCGGCAACATCTTCGGCACGCTGGTGGGGGCCTCGATGATCGGCGGCCTGCAAAAGGCGATCGAGTGGCTGAACCCGACGAACACGCTGGCGGCGCAGACCTACATGATCCTCTTCGTGATCCTGTTCATCCAGTTCCGTCCGCGCGGCATCATCGCGCTGCGCGGGCGTGCGGCGGGGGATTGAGAGCATGGGCAACTCGATCTTCCTCCGCAACCGGTCGGTCCCGATCTTCATCGCGGTCCTCGCGCTTGTTGCGCTGGCGGTGACCTTCCTGTCGCCCGCCTATGGCACGGGGGCGCTGTCGGTCAGTTTCACCAAGGTGCTGGGCATGACGCTCTGCCTGTGCCTTGCCGCGCTCGCCATGGACCTTGTCTGGGGCTATTGCGGCATTCTGAGTCTCGGGCATTTCGCCTTTTTCGGACTGGGCGGCTACATGATCGGCATGTGGCTGATGACCGCCCGGACCGAGGCGGTGATCCGCGCCAACCTTGCCGAAAGCCCGATCCCACCGACGGAGGCCGAGGTCAGCCAGGCCACCGCGCTGCAGATCTTCTCGGTCGTGGGGGCCGAGGATTGGCCGTGGATGTGGGCGGTCTCCGACAGTTTGTTCCTCAGCCTTTTGCTGGTCGTTCTCGTGCCGGGGCTGCTGGCGCTGGTCTTCGGCTGGCTCGCCTTCCGCAGCCGGGTGACGGGGGTCTACCTCTCGATCCTGACGCAGGCGATGACGCTGGCGCTGTCGCTTTACCTGTTCCAGAACGACACCGGGTTGCGCGGCAACAACGGGCTGTCGGGCCTGCAGAACATCCCCGGCGCCGAGGCCATCGGGCAAGAGCGGCTGTCGGTCTGGTTCTTCTGGGCCTCGGCGTTGGCGCTGGGGCTGGGCTACATCGGCGCGGCCTGGCTCGTGTCGGGCAAGTTCGGCAACATCCTGCGCGGCATCCGCGACGACGAATTGCGGGTGCGCTTCCTCGGCTACCCGGTCGAGGTCTACAAGCTGGTGGTCTTCACCCTGTCGGCGATGATTTGCGGCGTCGCGGGGGCGCTTTATTACCCGCAGGCGGGCATCATCAACCCCGACGAGATCGCCCCCATCGCCTCGATCTACCTTGCCGTCTGGGTCGCCATCGGCGGGCGCGGGCGGCTCTATGGTGCGGTCATCGGGGCCGCCGTCGTCTCGCTTCTGTCGACGTATTTCACCTCGGGGCGGGCACCCGATGTCGACCTCGGCTTCTACGAGATCAGCTGGATCGACTGGTGGCCCGTTCTTCTGGGCCTCGGCTTCGTCCTCGTGACGCTCTTCGCGCCGCGGGGGCTGGCGGGGCTGTTCGACTACCTGGTGCGGAGGCAGGACCCATGAGCACGCTTCTCGAGGTCAACGGCGTCTCCGTCTCCTTCGACGGGTTCAAGGCGATCAACAACCTGAGCTTTTCCATCGGCCTGCCCGAGCTGCGCGCGGTGATCGGCCCGAACGGGGCCGGAAAGACCACCTTCATGGATATCGTCACCGGCAAGACGCGGCCCGACGTTGGCACCGTGCGCTGGGGAGAGATGGGGCATTCCCTGCTCACCAGGTCCGAGGCGCAGATCGCCCGCGAGGGGATCGGGCGCAAGTTCCAGCGCCCCACGGTCTTCGAGGACCAGAGCGTGCGCGACAATCTGCGCGTCGCGCTGAAAAAACCGCGGGGGCCCTTCAGCGCCATGTTCGACCGCGTGACCGAGGCGGACCACGCCCGGATCGAGGAGATTGCCGCCGAGATCGGCCTGTCGGATCAGCTGGACCGCACATCGGGCATCCTCAGCCATGGCCAGAAGCAATGGCTCGAGATCGGGATGTTGCTGGCGCAGGATCCCAAGCTTCTGCTTGTGGACGAGCCGGCCGCCGGCATGACCACGGACGAGCGCAACCACACCGCCGACCTTCTGAAGCGGTTGGCGCGGTCGCATGCGGTCGTGGTCGTGGAACATGACATGGAATTCGTGCGCAGGCTCGATTGCCGCGTGACCGTCCTGCACGAGGGGTCGGTCATCGCCGAAGGGTCGCTCGAGCATGTCATGGGCATCGAGCGCGTCATCGAAGTCTACCTGGGGCGCTGACATGCTGGAAACCCGAGACCTTACGCTTCACTACGGCGGCAGCCAGATCCTCAACGGCATCTCGATGCGCGCCGAACGCGGGCAGGTGACCTGCGTGATGGGCACCAACGGGGTTGGAAAGACCTCGCTCATGAAGGCGATTTCCGGCACCCATGCGCGGTCCGGCGGCACGCTTGCGCTGGGCGGCGAGGACGTGCCGGTCCTGCCTGCGCACAGGCTGGCCCACATGGGCATCGGCTACGTGCCGCAGGGGCGCATGATCTTTCCGCTTCTGACCGTGCGCGAGAACCTCGAGACGGGTTTCGCCTGCCTGCCGACGGGGGAACGTGCGGTCCCTGACCGCATCTTCGAGTATTTCCCGGTCCTGAAGGACATGGAAAACCGCCGCGGCGGCGACCTGTCGGGCGGGCAGCAGCAACAGCTCGCCATCGCCCGCGCCCTGATCGCCCGCCCGCGGGTGTTGCTCATGGATGAGCCGACCGAGGGCATCCAGCCCAACATCATCCAGCTGATCGGGCGCGTCATCCGCCAGCTGCGGGACGAGGGCGAGATGGCGATCATCCTGGTGGAGCAGTATTTCGATTTCGCCTTCGACCTCGCGGATCGGTTCTACGTGCTCAGCCGTGGATCGGTGGTGCTGTCGAAGGATCGGGCCGAGACCGACAAGGCCGAGGTGCAGAAGGCCTTCGATCTGAACAGTTGAGGGCGCGCTACTCGCCTGCGGTGTCGGACGTGCCATGGGTGTGCATGCGCCGGCGCAGGGTCTTGCTCGGGCTTTCCCCGAACGCCCGGCTGTAGGCTCTCGAAAAATTGGCGACGTGCTTGTAACCCAGGTCGTAGGCAAGCTGCTTGATCACCGTTCCCTGCAGCAGCGCGCTGCGCGCGATTTCCATGTTGGTCCGTTGGCGGAACCGGCGAAGGCTCACCCCGTAGCGGGCTTCGAACATGCGCAGGACCATGCGCTTGTCCCGAGGGGACAGCCCAGGGCCCAGGACGTCGTGCAGACCGACCGAGGGATCGCGCGCCACGGCGTTGTGCAGCGCCTGTGCCTGTTCCACCAGAACGGCCGCGTCGTCGGGATGGACCGGGTCCGGCAAAAGCAGGGCGGCCAGCGCCTCGAGCAGGAACTGCAGGGCAAGCGGTTCGCAGCGCGACCGCTCGAACGGGTCGTGCAGCGCCGCGTCCTGCAGCGCCCTGGCGGCGGCGCTCATCGGGCCGCTTATCGCCAGCGGGCGGATGACGTCGACCGGTCCCGGCTGCTGCAGGTAGTCGAGCAGCACCGCGGGCGGCCCGTCCCGGAACCGTTCGGCCAGATCCGTGCAGGCCATCGAGATGCAGACATGTGACATCCACCCGCTTTCCCGCGCGACAAGTCGAAAACCGGGCGTATCGCTGCGCAGCAGGCAGGCCGTGCCGGGTTCCCAATGGCCCAGCCGCCCGGTTCCGAGATGGATTTCCATCTGACCTGACAGAAAAAGGATTGCATTCACCCGGCATTCGACCTGCGTTTCCGGAAAGATGATTTCCGTTCCCTTCTGCATCTCGAAATCCGAGAGGATCAGGTCAATCCGGCTGGGAAAGCCGATGGCCGTAACGCCCTGCCCACCCGTCGCACGGAGTGCGGGGTCGATCAGAAGGTTTGTCCAGCAGACATTCCCTGCCATGGCATCAGTCCTATGAAGACCCCACCCGATCAGGGCGCGCAGCCTTCGGGTCTCGAAACCGGGCCGGATGGCTCCTCGGGCAGAGGCGTGCTTCGACGGTCAATAATACCCGTTGTGTGAGCCGTAATCGATTGGATTACCGTGACGAATGTCACTGGCCTTGTCATCGGAAACCTCGGGTCGCGCCTTTTCGCAACCGGCGCGTGATTCTTGATGATAACTTCGGCGCATTCGTGACAACACATTCGTGTGGTTCGCGCGTTTTTGCGTCCCTATGGTTCGGGACGGCAATTCGGGGCGGGGGTCCCGCTCGCCGGTATAGAATGCGTAACGAGGATGTAGGAGTGCGATCGGATCTGCCAGATCTGATATCCGCTGCCATAGGCGTAAAGGCCGAGTGCGCGGAACGCATCGCGCGCCAATCCGAAGTCGTGGTCTACGGCCCCAACAGCGTCATCTATTTCCAGGAAGACGATACCGAGTGCCTGTATCTCGTGATCACGGGATATGTCCGCCAGACCTACATCAACGAGAACGGCGTGGTGACGCTCACGGCCATGGTGCCGCGCGGCCGAACCTTTGGGGAAGCGGGGTTGCTGGACGGTGGGCCGCATCTCGACACGGCCTTTACCGTCGGCGCGACCGAGGTTGCGCTGATCGCGCGCAGCAGCCTGCGGCAGCTGATGGACAGCCAGCCCGAGCTGCGCGAGGCGCTTTCGGCCATGGTCTCGCGTCGCTACCGCGACTACATGGCCGCGACGCGCGCCCTGTATCTTCCAAGCCTGTCGTTGCGGCTTGCGCATGTCCTGTTGAACGTTGCCGAAGTGCTGGGGAACCAGATCCGCTACCGCGGCGCGATGATCGATTGCATCGGGCCGATCATCACCCAGCAGGACCTCGGCTCGATGGCGCGCGGCACGCGCGAGAATGTCAACAAGACGCTCAGGGGCTGGGAAAAGGCGGGCATCATCGCGCTCGAGGATCGGCACATCCTGCTGACGGATCGGGGCAAGCTGCTCGAGATCGCCATGAATGCGGATCGCCCCGGCGGCATGGTGACGTTTGACACTGGCGCGGGCTCCGGCCTGACCGATAGTGGCGCGCATGGCGGCGGAGGATTGCGATGAACTTCGGTATGACCGAGCTTGAGGAACGCCTCCGGGCCGAGGACGCCGCGGCCGTCAAGGTCGAGGCGCTCAGGCAGCTTGCCGGTATGCGCGACCGGCTCGAGGCCGCGCGCGGCGACGGCCTGTCGCCCGACGATTTTGCCCGAAGCGAACGCCTCGTCATCGCGCTGGCGGCGGCGCGGGCGATACTTGCCCCCTTTCCCAAGACCAAGGAGATCTGACCATGGCCGTCGGCGATACATCGGCACCCGCGCTTTTCACCCTGACCACCCCGGCGCTTCGGACGGACCCGTATACCAACCGTGACGGCTTCGACCTGATCTGGCGGCAGGAATACCTGCAGGAACAGATGATCGCGATCGAGGCCGACATCGCGGAGATCGAGCAGAACGCGAACCTCTCGGATACCGAGAAGATGTACGCGATGCAGATGGCCATGAACACCTGGTCGGCCGTCAGCAACCTGCGCACCAACATGCTCAAGGCCGTGTCGGACACGCTCAAGGCCATCGTCCGCAACGTCGCCTGAGCCCGGCGCCGTGCTGACCGAGCGCCAGCATGATTTCCTTCTGCTGGCGATCTTCGTGCGGCTTCAGCACGAACGCCACGCCGAGGCCGGCCGCCTTGTCGAAGCTGCACGCAGGCTCGGGGTGAACAGCCCCGAGCTTGCCTTTGCGCGCGCCGTGGTCGAGCACCTGGCGGGCAACCACCGCGCAGCGCTCGAGGCCGCCCGCAGTTGCGAGGTCATCGAACCCGCCGAGATGGGTGCCGACGCCAAGGCGCTCCGCCGCATCCGGATGCGCAACTACATCAAGGCCCGCGCGATCCTGTCGCTGACCGGCGCGCTGGATGACGAGGCGCGCTCGGCGCTCGATTTCTACCTGCGCATGGGCCGCCGCCGGGGCGAGCGGGCTAGTTGACCATGCCCGGAAAGGCCTCGAACAGGCCGATGGTGTAATTCACCATCTCGCTGCCGAGGATCGAGGCCATGGCGAACAGCGTGATCGCCACGGCGATCAGCTTGACCGCGAAGGACAGCGTTTGTTCCTGCACCTGCGTCAGCGCCTGCAGCAGGCTGACCACGATCCCCACCAGCGAGGCCACGATGATCGGCGGCATGGACAGGACCATGACGAGGATCATCGCCTCGGAGATCTGGTGGACGGCATCTTCGGGGGACATCGGGGCCTCGTGGTCAGTTGGCGTAGGTCAGGATCAGGCCGAGGATCAGCCTTGACCAGCCATCGACCATCACGAACAGGAACAGCTTGAACGGAAGCGAGATCGTCAGCGGCGACACCATCATCATCCCCATCGCAAGCAGGATGTTGGACACGACAAGGTCGATGGCGATGAAGGGCAGGTAGAGCAGGAAACCGATCTCGAACGCCTCGCGCAGCTGCCCGACGACAAAGGCGGGCAGCATGATCGCAAGGTTGTCGGCGGTCGCGCTGTCATGCAGCGACTCGGGCCAGATCTGTTCGGCGGTGGTGATGAAAAACGCCAGTTCCCGGTCCGAGGTGTGCTGCGCAAGCCAGTTGAGAAGCGGCTCCTTGGCGACGGAATAGGTCGCCTGCACGGCCTCGACGCTGTCGAAGCTGAAATCCCCCGCGGTCAGGATGTCGAAGGTTTCGACGAAGACCGGGGCCATGATGTAACCCGACATGATGATCGCCAGCGCGTTCAGCGCCATGTTCGGCGGGATCTGCTGAACGCCGAGCGCGTTGCGGACCAGCAGCAGGACGATCGAGATCTTGATGAAGGCCGTGGCCACCACCGCGAGGAAGGGGATCAGCCCCGCGACGACCAGGGCCAGGATCAGATTGAGCGGATCAACCATGCCCGCCCGTCCCGAAAAGCCGCGAGATGCGCACGGCCGGAAGATCGTCGATCAGGATCAGGCGACCGTCGCCGATCTTGCAGCCATTGGCGAGGATATCGACCGCATCCCCCGGCGTGGGCGGATCGACCTCGAGCGGCAGGATGCCGCCCGGTGCCAGCTCGCCCAGCTGTGCCAGTGTCATCTGCCCGCGGGCGATGCGGAAATCGATCCGGACGGGGATGTCGCCGGGGCCTTCGGCCTCGGGCATGTCGGGCATTTCGGGCGCGTCATCGGGCGTGTCATCGGACATGAGGGCCTCTATCTTCCATCCGGTTTCCTCCGTGCGGGCCTGCACCACCCGCCCGCCCGCAAGGATGCGGCAGAGGGTGGGACCCGGCCCGTTCAGCAGGGCATCGCCGGGGGCGAGCCCCTCGAGTGCGGCCCGGCGCAGGGTCAGGCCGCCACTCAGCGCCTGCCAGTCGCAAGGCACCAACGCGGCGATCTCGGCGGGGGGATGCCCCGGCATCGGCCCCAGCCCGCGGATCAGCCCCGCCATGGCCGCGGGCGATCCGCAGGCCAGAAGCCGGGCAAGCGCCACCCCGTCGCGCTGCACCGTCATCCGCAGGCGTTGCGCCGGCATCGGCTCGGGACATGGCTCTTCGGTCAGCGGCGTCTGCAGCTCCAGCGCACGGGCCAGCATCTCGGCGGCGGCATGGGTCAGGGCGGCGGCGAGGTCTTCGGGCAGGGCCGCAAGGCTCTCCATGCCGAGGGGCGCATCCTGCGGGGCACCCGCCAGCGCCATGAAATCGCAGGCCTCCAGCC
>JAOARA010000236.1 GCA_025211115.1 Roseicyclus sp.
CCCTTGTAGGTCTGGACGATGGGCGTGTCCCTGGCCATCGAATTGATGATGAACAGGTTCATCCCCACCGGCGGCGTGATCAGTCCGACCTCGACCACGATCAGCACCAGGACGCCGAACCAGATGCCGAAATCCGACGGGCTCATCCCGAAATCCAGCACCGACATGATCGGAAAGACGATCGGAACCGTCAGCAGCACCATGGACAGGCTGTCCATGACGCAGCCGAAGACGAGATACATCAACAACACGAGCGTCAGGATGATCCAAGGCGTGAAGCCCTGGTTGCCCACCCAGTCCGACGCGATCTGCGGCAGTTGCGTGAGCGACAGGAAGTTGTTGTAGATCCCCGCGCCGAGGATGATCAGGAAGATCATGCCCGAGGCCGCGGCGGTGGACAGGATCGCCTGCCGCAGCTTGCCCCAGGTCATCTCGCCCGTGGCCAAGGCCGCGATGCCGGTTCCGGCCGCCCCGACGGCCGCGGCCTCGGTCGGGGTGAAGATGCCCGCGTAGATCCCGCCCACGACCACGATGAAGATCGTGACGACCGGCCACACCTTGCCCAGGGCGCGGATGCGCTCGGGCCATGGAACCCGGTCCTTCACGACGGCGCTGTTGGGGGCGACGCGGACCCAGATGGCGATCACGACCATGTAGCCGATGGCCGCGAGGATGCCGGGAATGAGGGCGGCGACGAAGAGCTTCTCGATGTTCTGCTCGGCGAGGATCGCGTAGATCACGAGGATCACGCTCGGCGGGATCAGGATGCCGAGCGTGCCGCCCGCGGCCAGCGCGCCCGTCGACAGCGACCCCGGATAGCCGTAGCGGCGCAATTCGGGCAGGGCGACCTGGCCCATGGTCGAGGCCGTCGCCAGCGACGAGCCGCAGATCGCCCCGAAGCCCGCGCAAGCCCCGACGGCGGCCATGGCGACACCGCCCTTTCGGTGGCCCAGAAAGGTCTCGGCCGCGCCGAACAGCGCGCGCGACATGCCCGACAGCGTGGCGAACTGCCCCATCAGCAGGAACAGTGGGATGATCGAGAAGGAGTAGTTGGAAAAAGTGCCGTAGGTCAGCGTCTTGAGCTGGTTGAGCGTCATCATCGGGGTGCCGATGACCAGCCATGTGCCGCCGACGCCGATGCCGATCATCGCCAGCGCGATGGGCATCCGCAGGAACACGAGGCCCAGCAGAAGCGGAAAGGACCACAGGGCGATTTCGATGTTGGTCATGATATGTCCTGGCCCGCGATGCCGGCGACACGGCGCAGGGCGCGCAGCACGCAGAAGGCAGAGATGATGACGAATCCGACGCCCCCGGCCAGGGCTGCGGCGTAGCCCTGCCAGACGGGGATCTGCGCGATCAGCGTGACCTCGCCGAAGGACATCTTGTCGAGCATCCCCAGGTACAGCCGCCACGTCCCGACCACGGCGACGGCCAGCATGGCGATGTCGAACAGCAGGTCGAGCCCCTTGTTGGCCCAGCCCGGCATCGCCGCTTCCAGCAGGTCGACACGGGCATGCGCCTCGGTCAGATGGGCCCAGGGCAGGAAGGCGAAGATCGCGGCGGCCATGGCGATTTCGGTCATGTCGTAGATGCCGCGGATCGGACCGATCCCGATGTCGAGCGGCACGAAGACGCGCCCGATGATCGACACGCAGGTCAGCACGACCAGGCACAACAGCACGCCGCCGCCCGCAAGCGCCAGCAGCGTCGCAATGCCATGGGCGATGCGGTTCAGCAGCCCGTACATGAGCGTCCCTCTCGGTTGAAGGATGTCGCGTTGGAAAGCCGGGGGCGCCGGAACGGTGGCGCCCCCGTCATGCGAAGCAGGCGGGGCTGTCTCAGCCGCCGTGCTGTGCGATCAGCGACCGGGCGCGTTCGATCAGCGCGGCACCGTCGATGCCCTGGTCGCCCATGTCCGAGACCCAGCGGTCGATCACCGGCTGCGAGGCGGCCTTCCAGCGGTCGACCTCGGCCTGGTCGAGGGTGGTGATCGTGTTGCCCGCGTTCACCGCGATCTCGCGCGCGGGCGCGTCCATGTCCCACATCACCTGCGAGGCGAAGGTGGACAGCGCCGCGCCGGACTGCTCGTCGAGGATCGCCCGCAGGTCTTCGGGCAGCCCCTCGTAGCGGGGCTTGTTCATCACCAGCACGATGGCCGCGGTATAGAGCGCCTCGTTGCCCGAGAACTCGGTGTGGTTGCTGACCAGCTCGGACAGGCGGATCGCGGTCGTCACCTCCCACGGGATCACCGTGGCCTGCACCACGCCGCGCGAAATCGCTTCGGGGATGGCGGGCAGGGGCATGCCGACGGGCTCCGCGCCCAGTTCGCCGAGCAGGTCGTTGATGATCCGCGTCGGGCCGCGCAGCGTCAGGCCCTGCATGTCCTCGAGCGTGTTGACGCCGTTCTGCGAATGGATGACGCCGGGGCCATGGACCCATGCGCCCAGCACCTGGACGTCGGAATACTCGTTGCCCTGGAAATCGCTTTCGACCATGTCCCAGTAGGCATGCGCGGTGGCGACCGGGTTGGTCATCATGAAGGGCAGTTCGAAGACTTCGGTCCGCGGGAAGCGGCCGGGCGTGTAGCCCACCACGGTCATCGACATGTCGACCACGCCGTCGCGGGCCTGATCATACAGCTCGGGCGGGCGGCCGCCCAGCGACATCGCGTCGAAATGCTCGATCCGGATGCGCCCGTCGCTCGCCGCCTCGACGCGTTCGGCCCAGGGCTTCAGGATCAACGCGGGCACCGGGGCCTGCGGCGGCAGGAACTGGTGCAGGCGCAGCGTGATCGTGTCTTGCGCGCGCAAGATCGCCGGTGCCGCCACGATCGCGGCCGCACCGGCAGACGTCTTGATGAAGTCTCTTCTTTTCATGGTTTGTCCTCCCTTTATCCCATGATCGTGCGAATGATCCGATTTGCGTGCGTCAGGTCAACTGCCGTCACGCGACCGGTGGTTCATCTGAACCGGGGCTCCCTTTTTTCCAGGAAGGCGCGCATCCCCTCGCGCGCGCCATCCGATGTCTGGCTCATTGCGGCCGCAAGGCTTTCGGTGAACAGGCCATCCGAGCGCGACATGTCGTTGATGCGTGAAATCGAGTTTATCATCAG
>JAOARA010000028.1 GCA_025211115.1 Roseicyclus sp.
ACCCCGAGGCACCGCTGAGCTACCCGCAGAAGATGCCGCAGATGCCGACCTACCACCTCAAGCGCGAGGACGGGAACGGCATCACGCTGGTGAACATCGGCGTTGGCCCGTCCAACGCCAAGACCGCGACCGATCATATCGCGGTGCTGCGCCCGCATGCCTGGCTGATGGTCGGCCATTGCGCGGGGCTGCGCAATTCGCAGCGGCTGGGGGATTTTGTGCTCGCGCACGCCTACCTGCGCGAGGACAAGGTGCTGGACGACGACCTGCCGGTCTGGGTGCCGGTCCCGGCCCTGGCCGAGATCCAGGTCGCGCTGGAAACCGCCGTGGCCCATGTGACCGAGCTGGAGGGCTTCGAGCTCAAGCGGATCATGCGCACCGGCACGGTCGCCAGCCTCGACAACCGCAACTGGGAGCTGCGCGACCAGACCGGCCCGGTGCAGCGCCTGAGCCAGAGCCGCGCGGTGGCGCTCGACATGGAAAGCGCGACGATCGCCGCCAACGGCTTTCGCTTCCGGGTGCCGTATGGCACGCTTCTGTGTGTCTCGGACAAGCCGCTGCATGGCGAATTGAAGCTGCCGGGCATGGCCTCGGCCTTTTACAAGACACAGGTGTCGCGCCATCTTTTGATCGGAATTCGCGCGATGGAGGCGCTGCGCGACATGCCGTTGGAGCGGCTGCACAGCCGGAAATTGCGGTCTTTCGAAGAAACGGCCTTCCTCTGAAGGGCGGAAAAACGCCCTGCGGGCCATGTTTTTAGGCTTTTCCGTAACGCAAAGCGTTGTGCCGTCCCACAATATTCGGTTAGTTTCGCCGCAACGGGCTCAACGGCTCGGGCAGTATCCAGGAGAAAAATACCAATGGCACAAAAACCCATGACCAAGACCCAGCTCGTCGCAGCCATCGCCGACGAGATGGGCGGCGACAAGAAGACCGCGGCCGCAGCCCTCGATGCTGTCACCGCCATCATCACCAAGGAAGTTGCCGCCGGCGGCGCCGTCACCCTGCCCGGCATCGGCAAGATCTACTGCCGCGAGCGCCCCGAGCGCATGGTCCGCAACCCGGCCACCGGCGAGCAGATCAAGAAAGAGGCCGACAAGCAGGTCAAGGTGACCGTGGCCAAGGCCCTCAAGGACAGCGTGAACGGCTGATTGCCCTTCCAGACCTTTCGTGAAAGGGTCGCGGCCTGACGGCTGCGGCCCTTTCTCATTTTGCACTGACGGCATCCATGGACATTCGTGCGCTTCTGGGCGGGCTGCTCTTCGCCCTGATCTGGTCTTCGGCCTTTACCTCGGCACGCATCATCGTCGAGGCCGCCCCGCCGGTCACCGCATTGGCGATCCGGTTCCTTCTGTCGGGGATCATCGGCGTCGGCATCGCGCTGGCCATGGGGCAGGGGATGCGCCTGACGCGGGGGCAGTGGCGGGCGGTGGTGATCTTCGGCCTGTGCCAGAACGCGCTCTATCTCGGGCTCAATTTCGTTGCGATGCAATGGGTCGAGGCCTCCCTGGCCGCGATCATCGCCTCGACCATGCCGCTTCTGGTCGCTGCCGCGAACTGGGGCCTGTTCCGCGACCGCCTGCCGCCGCTGGGGCTGGCGGGGCTGGCGGCGGGGTTCTTCGGCGTCGGGCTGATCATGGCGCAACGGCTTGGTGGCGGGGCGGACGCGCTGGGCGTCGCGCGGTGCCGCGTGGGGGCGGGGGCGCTGACGGTCGCCACGCTCTCGGTGCGCGGCGCGGCCTCGGGCGGGGGCAGCCTGATGATGATCGTGGGGCTGCAGATGCTGGTGGGCGCGGCCGCGCTGGCGCCGGTTGCCGTCCTCACCGAGACATGGGTGGTGGACTGGTCCGTGCCGCTGGTGGTGGCCTTCGTCTACACGACGCTGATGCCGGGGCTTCTGGCGACGCTGATCTGGTTCTGGCTGGTGGGCCGGATCGGCCCGACACGGGCCGCCACCTTTCACTTCCTGAACCCGGTCTTCGGCGTGGCTATCGCCGCCGTGCTGCTGGGCGAGAGCCTTGGCTGGGTCGATGCGCTGGGGGTGGCGATCGTGGCGGCGGGCATCCTCGCCGTGCAACTGGCGCGCGCCAAGCCCGCCTGATCTCACGCGCCGATCACGGCTTTGTCGCATGACAGGGCGGGGCCCTCGGGGCATGACAGCGCCATGGAACTTGGTCTCGCATATGGTGCCGGGGTGCTGACGCTCATCAACCCCTGCGTTCTGCCGATCCTGCCGATCGTTCTGGCTGGCGCGTTGCAGGCCAGCCGCTGGGGGCCGCTTGCGCTGGCCGCCGGGATGGGGCTGGCCTTTGTCACGCTGGGGTTCGCGGTGATCGCGGCCGGACACCTTGTCGGCCTGACCGAGGAAACCGTCGCCCGCGCGGGCGCGGCGCTGATGGTCGCCTTCGGCCTGATCCTCCTGATCCCGCAGGCCCAGGCCCGTTTCGCCACCGCGACCGCGGGTTTCGCCGAGCGTGCGGATACCGGCCTGCGCGCGGCGCGAACCGAGGGCTGGCAGGGCCAGTTCCTCGGCGGTCTGCTGCTCGGCGCAGTCTGGAGCCCTTGCGTCGGCCCGACGCTCGGCGGGGCCATTTCGCTCGCCAGTCAGGGCGATGACCTGCTGCGCGCCTTTACCATCATGGTCGGGTTCGCGCTCGGCATCGGCAGCGTGATGGTCGCCCTTGGCTACGGCGCGCGGCAGGCGCTGCGCCGCCACATGGGCGCGCTGCACCGGC
>JAOARA010000237.1 GCA_025211115.1 Roseicyclus sp.
CGCTTTTGGCGGCGGTCCGCAGCGGGGGGTAGGTGACGTTGAGGATCCCGTCGGCCAGCGGGATGGGCTGGTCCGGTTTCCACTTGGAGAGAGGCTGGATGTCGGCGGGCGAGCCGCCGAGATCGGTCCAGTCGCGGATGGCGTCCTCGATGAGCGTGGCGGATTTGGAAACCCAGATCGCCTTTCTGCGCCCGGCCAGCCAGTTCACGAGAATGAGCCCCGCGCATTCGCGCCCCTTGCCGCAACCGGTGCCGTCGCCGAGGAAATAGCCAAGGCGATAGGCACGTGCGTCTGGATCATCATCGGCGCGCGTCAGCTTGGTCTGGTCGTCATCGATCGCGAACCGACCCGGCAGGTCGCGCCCATGGGCGTCATGCGCCATGATGATGGTTTCCAGCTGCGCCTCGGAGAGGTGACCCTCCTCGACCAACCGTGCGGGCAGGCGCAAGTCATCACGACCCGTATTTGAGGGCATGGGCGGGGCAACCGAGGCCATGGCGATGCTCTCGACGAGCGGGGTGGGATGTTCCTGCGCACCCGCGATCTCGATCCGTTGCGGACGGTAGCGCGCATAGATGTCCGAGATGGGCGTGTTGTCGCGCGGGATATCAAAGCTCGTGAAAGTTAGCGGGACAACGGCATTGGCCCGAGGCTTGGAGGCGGCGACAGGCGCAGCGGCGGTCTTGCGCGGAGCAGAGGATGGAACGGTCGGCCGAATGTGCGGGATCGCTGCTGCCCGTTGGGCGGGGTGCATCTCAGGCCGGGTTGCGGCCACGGCGTCGACAAAAGGAAGGGCTTCATCCAGATCGCACACAACGGCGCGGATCATCTCGCAATCCTCCTGCACCTTGTCGAAGATCATGAGCTGGGTTTCGACAGAGGTGCCGAGCTTGCGATAGACCTGTCCCGGCATCGTCAGCGCCAATCGCGGCGTCAGGAGACCGCAGGCGCGGGACCAATGCGCGGCATCGCGTTCGGGCGTGAATCCCGGCGGCATGATCGCCACCAGCCGCCCGCCGGGTGCCAGGCGCTTTGCAGCCGCGATGAGATGCTTGGCGGCGATGTGCTTGTCTCGGGAGCGATCGACCGAGGAGGCGAAGGGCGGGTTCATCACCACGACCTCGGGTAGAACCGGCGTCTGCAGCAGATCATCGATATGCTCGCCGTCATGGCCTGTGACCTCGCCGCCGAAAACCGCGCGCAGGAGGCGCTGGCGAAAGGGGTCGATCTCGTTGAGCAGAAGCGTGGCACCGGCCCGGGCGGCGAAAGCAGCCAGGGCACCGGTGCCAGCCGAGGGCTCCAGAACGGTCTCGCCCTTGCGGATCGCCGCGGCCCGCAAAACCAGCGCCGCGAATGGCAGCGGCGTGGAAAACTGCTGTAGCCGGATCTGCTGCTCTGACCGGCGGGTTTCCGTCAGGAGCCGTGAGGCAAGTAGCCTTGCAGCGGCGGTGTCACCTGCCGCGCCGTTCCCACGCAGCAGCACCTGGA
Organism: Roseicyclus sp.; assembly: GCA_025211115.1. Taxonomy (GTDB): domain Bacteria; phylum Pseudomonadota; class Alphaproteobacteria; order Rhodobacterales; family Rhodobacteraceae; genus Roseicyclus. The sequence continues at coordinate 1,489 of JAOARA010000237.1, forward strand.
CAGCCGCTGCCTGCATCATGTCATAGGCCATGCGCCAGTCCCAGGCGCCACCGGCATCGCTGCCATGAAACGTCTCGCGCATGATACGCGCGAGCGCTGAACTGCGCAGGGGCTGGTCATCGACCTCCGTGCCGATTTGCGCGAGGGCAGAGGCGAGATCGGCTTCGGAGATTGCGAGAGCCGGGTTGGCCGTTCTGGGTTTGGACATGGGGATTTTCCTTTGGATCAGGGTCTGAGTTCCAAAGGACAAAAAGCCCGCTTTCGCTTTTCAGGGTGACGTAGTCAGACCGCGCCGACCTCAAAGGCTTGGTCAGGACTTGGGTTCGACCTGCCGCTTCGCATCAATCAATGCCTGTGCGGCCTGCATCACCTGAACCTGAGATGTTCCCGAGCGTGCATCCTCCAGCGCGGCCTGCACCTGCGCGCAAAACCACGTGTCATAAGAATTCGCTTCAGCGGCCACGGAAATGCTCCTCGAGCCCGATATCCAGCAGCTTGCCGAGGTCATCGGGCATGTCTGCAACGCGCACAGCAATTGGGAAACGGTGCCCCGTCAGGTCAGGCGCGCATTGCTCCTCTAGACCGAGGTGCTGCCTATCCTTTTCCGTCTCATTCATTGTGCTTTCTCCGACCGCATTATCAGCCGATGCTACATCTTCGAGCGTGGCGTCGTAAATGATAATGCCACAGGGGCAAAGCAACCTGCCCCACTTACCGATCGGGCACCGCTTCAAGGGATATCTCGAACCGCTAGCCTGCCGCTGCAGCTTCTTTCAAGAGCGCGTCGAAATTGTCAGGTGGGTTGCCATCTTCCAGCATCCCTTTGAACGTCGCATAGGCATCCGTCTTGCTGCCATAGGCGCGCAGGGTCTTGTCGTCGTTCACCCATGCCACCACGATGACCTTCGCATCGCTGTTGAACCGGTAGAACAGCCGATACTGCTGGAAGAATTTCGCCCGGAACCAGTGCTTGCGGTGATCGCCGAGTGTGCCGCCTTGCCGGAAGGCGGCGGCACCCGGATCTGC
>JAOARA010000238.1 GCA_025211115.1 Roseicyclus sp.
CCGGGTCGCGGGCGAAACCCGCCTCGGTCGCCAGCTCCACCGTCGGCTCGAGCTGGTTCTCGGCGCGCAACATGCCGCGTTCCCCATGCACCTCGATCCGCTGGTCATAGCCATAGGCCGCGCGGCGGGAGTTGGAGATCTGGCAGATCCGCCCCGTTGCCGTCGTCAGGATCACCGCGGCGGTGTCCACGTCGCCCGCCGCGCCGATGGCGGGGTCGACAAGGGCCGAGCCCATCGCGTGCAGCCGCACGAATTCCTCGCCCATCAGGAAGCGCGCCATGTCGAAATCATGGATCATCATGTCGCGGAACAGCCCGCCCGAGCGTTCGATATAGGAGACCGGCGGCGGCGCGGGGTCGCGCGAGGTGATGGAGACAAGCTCCACCGCGCCGATCGCCCCCTGCCTCAGCCGCGCGCGGAGCGCCGCGAAATTCGGGTCGAAGCGGCGGTTGAACCCGGTCAGGAAGGGCACGCCCGCCGCCGCAACGGCCTCCATGCAGGCGTGGATGTTGTCGACCGACATGTCGACCGGCTTTTCGCAGAAGATCGCCTTGCCGGCCTTGGCCGCGCCCATGATCTGCCCGAAATGGCTGTCGGTCGGCGTGCCGATCACCACCGCGTCGATGTCGGGCGCGGTCAGGATCGCCTCGACCTCGCGCACCTCGGCCCCGGTGCTGGCGGCAAGCGCCGCCGCCGCTGCGGGCATCGCGTCGGCCACCGCCGCCACGCGCGCCTCGCCAAGCGCCCCGATGGAGCGGGCGTGGACCTGCCCGATCCGCCCGCAACCCAACAAACCGATCCTCAGCATCTCATGCCCTTCCGCTTGCGCCCAACCCGCGGATGACCGCCCGTGCGGCCTCCATCACCGGGGCGTGTGTCTCTTTCAGGATCGCCACCCGGTCGAAGCGCGCCGGGTCGGCGGTGACGGCCTCGCGCAGCGCGGCACCAAAGGCCATGCGCAGCTCGGTGCCGATGTTGAACTTGGCGATGCGCGAGCCCGTGGCCAGCGACAGGCGCTGCGCATAGGGCACGCCCGAGCCGCCGTGGATCACCAGCGGCACCTCGGTCACCGCCTCGATCGCGCGGATGCGCGCCTCGTCCAGGCCGCCCTCGTGGTCGGTCTGCAGATGCACGTTGCCCACGCTGATCGCCATGGCGTCCACGCCGCTGTCTCGCGCGAAGATCGCGGCTTCCTCGGGGTCGGTGCCGGCCGAGCCTTCGCCGCCCGAATAGCCGACGAAGCCGATCTCCCCCTCGCAGGAGATGCCGGCGTCATGCGCCATCCGGGCCACCGCGGCGGTCTCCTCGATATTCTGGGCAAGCGGCTTGCGCGAGCCGTCATACATCAGCGAGGTGAAGCCGCTTTCCAGCGCCTCGCGGCATTCCTCCAGCGTGTAGCCATGGTCGAGATGGGCGACGATGGGCACGTCCACGCTGTCGGCCAGCTGCCGGAACATCGCGCCCAGAACGGGCAGGGGGGTATGCGCCCGGCAGCTCGGCCCGGCCTGAAGGATCACCGGCGCGCGCTCGGCCTCGGCCGCCATGGCATAGGCGCGCATGTCCTCCCAGCCGAGGCAGACGAGGCCCGGCACCGCGTAGCCGTCACGCAGCGCGGGCTGCAGCACGTCCGAAAGCGTGGCCAGCGTCATTTGAACTTCGCCACCATGTCCATGATGCCGGGGATCGTGTGCAGCTGCTCGGCATGGGTGGGCTGGAAATACTGTTTCAGGCTGCGCTGCGAAAGGCCGCCCAGGATGGTGAAGTAATACATCTCGTAGCCCGGCAGCACGCAGCAGGGGTGATACCCCTTGTCGATCAGGACCGTCGAGCCGTTGACGATGTGAAAGGCGTCGCCCGGCTCGTTATCGACCCGCTGCAGCATCTGCAGCCCCGAGCCGTAATCGGGCTTGAAGCGGAAGTTGTAGCATTCGTCGTGCCGGGTTTCCTCCGGCAACCTGTCCGTGTCGTGCTTGTGGCTGGGAAACCCAGACCAGCCCCCCGCGCCGACGGTGAACAGCTCCGAGACCAGCAGCCGCCCCACCCGGTCATGATGCCCGGCGCCAAGGATATGCTTGATCTTGCGATGCGTCTTGGTGTCGTCCGACCCGTATTGCACGAGGTCCAGGTCAGCCGCGCGCACGGCGAAGGGTTTCAGCGTCTCGGCATATTGCGCGCCCGCAATGAAGGTCTCGGTATCGGTCAGCGCGGTGATGCGCGCGGGCGTGTCGGTGGGGACGTAGACCCCCTCGGGCTCGCCATCCCAGACATCCGCGCCGCGGTTGCCGATCTCGGCGAAACTCTCGCCCGCCGTTGCGACCGTCACGGTCCCGGTCGCGGGCACCACGCAGGTCTCGTAGCCTGGCACGCGGTAGTCGAAATGCTCGCCCGCCTTCAGCTCCCCGAAGCTGAAATAGGTCAGCGGCACCCGCGGGTCCGTCACGACGACGATGGGCCGGGGCTCGTTGTCATAGGGGGCGATATGCATGGCGGCTCCTTGCAGGCGGGGACCGGCGCGGCCTGCGCGCTGAGGAAG
>JAOARA010000239.1 GCA_025211115.1 Roseicyclus sp.
GACCGGCACCGTTCAAACCGCCGAGACCTCGCTCCAGCGCGCGCTGGGCCACCTTGCCCGGCAGCTGGGCTGGATCGCGCTGGCCGTCGCCGCCGTGGTCGCCGGACTGGGCGCATGGCGCGGGCTCGAGGCGCTTCAGGTCTTCATGCTGGGCCTGTCGATGGCGGTCGCCATGGTGCCAGAGGGGCTGCCCGCCGTCGTCACCGTCACGCTTGCTCTGGGTGCCGCCGCAATGGCGCGGCGGCAGGCGCTGGTGCGCCACCTGCAGGCGGTCGAGACGCTGGGGGCTGCCAGCATGATCTGCACCGACAAGACCGGCACGCTGACCGAAAACGCGATGACGGTGCGGCGGCTCTGGACCGCGGCGGGCGATTACGCCCTTACCGGGCGCGGTTACGACCCCACCGGCCACGTGGAGCGTGGCGGCGAAAAGCGCCGCGCCGGGGACGATGCGCTGCTGGCCCGTGCCGCGCAAGTGGCGATCGCCTGCACCCATGCGCGCCTGCAGCGCGATGGCGATGGCTGGCGCGCGCTCGGCGATCCGACCGAGGCCGCTCTGATCGTGATGGCGCAAAAGGCCTGGGCCGAACCGCCCGGCCCCGACGCGGTGATCGCGGAACTGCCCTTCACCTCGGACCGCAAGCGGATGAGCGTGTTGATCCGCGGGACCGACGGCAATCGCATCCTGACCAAGGGCGCGCCCGAGCTGGTCATCGACCTTTGCACCCGCATCGAGGGACCGGACGGCCCCCTGCCCCTTGCCCCCGACCGCGCCGACGAGGCGCGCGCAGCTGCGCAGGCCATGGCGGCAGAAGGCCTGCGCGTCATCGCGCTGGCCCATCGGGCGACAGCGGGCCACCGCATCGACGAGGAAGATCTGACGCTCATCGGCCTTGCAGGCCTGATCGACCCGCCCCGCGCCGAGGTGGGAGAGGCCATCGCCGCCGCGCAGGCGGCGGGCATCCGCACCCTGATGATCACCGGCGACCACCCCGAGACGGCGCGCGCCATCGCCACGGCCCTCGGCCTGCCCGCGGCCCGCGTGATCACCGGCCCCGAGATCGAGGCGATGGACGAGGACGCACTCGCCACGACGCTCACGGGCGAGGTCGCCTTCGCCCGCGTCTCACCGGCGCACAAGCTGCGCATCATCGCCGCGCTTCAGGCGCAGGGCGACACCGTCGGCATGACCGGCGACGGGGTGAACGACGCGCCCGCGCTGCGAAAAGCCGACATCGGCATCGCCATGGGCATCCGCGGCACCGAGGTCGCCAAGGACGCCGCCGATCTCGTGCTGCTCGACGACAATTACGCCACCATCGTCGGCGCCATCGCCGAGGGGCGGCGGCAGTTCGACAACACCCGCAAGTTCGTCCGCTATCTGCTCAGCTCCAACGCGGGCGAGGTGGTGGCGCTTCTGATCAACACCGCGATGCTCGCGCCGCTGATCTTCCTGCCCACGCAGATCCTGTGGATGAACCTGGTCACCGACGGGGTCACCGCGGTCGCGCTGGGGCTGGAGCCGGGCGAGAAGGCCCAGATGAAGGACCCGCCCCGCCCGCGGAGCGAACGCATCCTGTCGTTGACATCGGTGCCGCTGATCCTTGGCCTCGGGCTGTATACCGGGCTGGCAAGCCTCTGGATCTTCGAAACCCTGCGCCCCGCGGGGCTGGAGCTTGCGCGCACCGCGGCCTTCACGGCGATGGTCGTCTTCGAGAAGGCCAGCGTCTTCGCCTTCCGCTCGCTGCGCACGCCGGGGTGGCGGCTGGGCTACCTGTCGAACCCCGCGCTGCTTGTCGCCTTCGCGGCGATGATGGCGCTGCAGGTGGCGGCGGTCTATTGGGCACCGCTTCAGACGCTCTTGCGGACCGTGCCGCTCCGCCTGTCGGACTGGGGCCTGATCGCGGGCTTCGCGCTGCCGCTGCTGATCCTGCCGGAGATCTGGAAGACCCTGCGCACGACAGGCTGACGGGCCGCTGACCGGCCGGGAGCCGCATCATCGTCACTGCCGAAGCGCGCTGTCCTTCACGCGGACCACCGGTGCCGTGAGATAGGCCAGCACCGTGCGCTTTCCCGAAAGGATATCCACCGTCGCAACCATGCCGGGCAGGATCTCGACCTCGGTCCCATCGGCATCGGTCAGGGTGCCCAGCGTGCGGATCTCCACGACAAAGACCCTTGCGTTGCCGTCCGGGTGGGTCACGGCATCGGCCCCGACCCGCAGGATCGTGGCGTCGATGCTGCCGTAGCGCGAGGGATCATAGGCGCTGAGCGACACCCTCACGTCCTGCCCCCCGCGCACGAAGGCGACATCCTCGGGTGCCAGGTAGGCCTCGACCAGCAGCTCGTCGCCCAGCGGCACGATCTCCACCAGCGGATCGCCCGGCCGCGCCAGCGCGCCGAGCGTGATGGGCAAGATGCGGTTGACGATCCCGCGGACCGGCGCGCGCAAAACCGAGCGGTCCACGCGCGCCTGCATCGCGGGCAGCATGGCGCGCAATTCGGCCAGCTCGGCCTCGGCCCGCGCCAGCTCGTCCAGCGCATCGGCCCGCATCCCGGAGCGCGCGGCGACCACCCGGTCGCGGATTTCCTCGACCGCGGCCTCGGCACCGGCCAGCGCCGCCTGCGCCTCCGACACTCGCCCGACCCCCTCGGCCTCGCGGCCGAGCAGGGCGGTCAGCGTCGTCCGCGGCTCGATGTTCTCTTCCACCAAGGGGCGCATCAGGGCGATGTCTTCGCGGATCAGGTCCAGCGTGTGCTCGGAGGTGCGCACCCGTATCCGCGCCTCGAGAACCGCCTGCTCGCGCTGGCGGGCCTGCCGTTCGAGAACCGCGATCTCGTCGCGCAGCGCCGATTGCCGCGCCTCGAACAACGACAGCTCCGAGGCGATCAGCGCCGCGCGGTCGGGCTGCGCTGGCGGATCGGGCGCGAACGGGGTGCCGTCCGCTTCGGCCCGCCGCCGCGCGCCCCTGAGGTCGCGCGCCGCGATCCGCCGCTCGGCCAGGGTCAGCTCGGCCTCGAAGGACCGCCCGTCGAGCCTGACCAGCGGCGCGCCCGCCTCCCCCCGGTCCCCCGCGCGGCCCTGCAGCCCGAGGATGCCCGCCGCGTCGGCGGCCTGCCCCCCCTGCAGCGCGCCGCGGGGCCCCCCC
>JAOARA010000240.1 GCA_025211115.1 Roseicyclus sp.
GATCTCGACCGCGCGAGCTACGAGGCCAACACCCGGCCGATGCTGAGTCATATCAACGTGGGCACCGGCACGGACGTCAGCATCCTCGAGCTGGCGCGGATGGTGGCCGAGGTCACGGGCTTTCGCGGTGAGATCCGTTGCGACACGACCAAGCCCGACGGCACGCCGCGCAAGCTGATGGATGTCTCGCGCCTGCGCGACATGGGCTGGCAGGCCCGCATCGACCTGCGCGAGGGGATCGAAGAGACCTATCGCTGGTTCCTCGATCATGAGGTGGTGGCCCGTTTGTGATCGCAGCACTCTCGACATATTGAGGGAATTGACAATGACCACCATCACCCGGGTCCTTCTCGCAGGCGGTGCGGGTACTCGCATCTGGCCACTATCACGGAAACCCTTTCTCAAACAGTCCGTGAGGCTCATGGGCGAGGACAGTCTGTTCCAAGGCTGTGCCCACCGTCTCACGGGGGGACTTTAAGGCCTCAATCGTGGTCACCGGCGATCCGTTCCGCATCATCGTAACGGAACAGTTTGCCGCCGTCGAAACGGTGCCTGAGGCCGTACTGATTGAGCCCTTGGCGCGCAACACGGCGCCGGCCGTCGCAGCGGTTGCTCTTGATGTTGTGTCCCGTTACCCGGACCATCTCCTCGTGATCGCGCCCCGAGACTGGGTATAGCTATCTCGAGTTGGCCAAGGGGTACGACGCACTGGCTGCCGCTCGTCAGCCGCTCGCCCGTTTCGTCGAAAAACCCGACGCAGCGCGCGCCGCCGAGATGATCGCCGACGGTCGTTACCTCTGGAACGCAGGGATGTCCCTTGCCTCCGCTGAGGCGCTTATTGAAGCCTACGAGGCTCATGCGCCCGAAATCCTCACCCTATAGCGCGCCGCTCTTGAGGCTGCTAATCTCGACCTTAAATCAACGCGCCTCAACCCGGATGCACGGGCCTCAATCAAGGATAGCTCGATCGATTACTCCACCATAGAAAAGGCGCGTGCCCTTGTCGTCACGCCCTATGCCGGCTTTTGGTCCTACCTCGGCGGGTGGCAATCTATCTGGGAGGCAACTCCTCCCGACGCGCATAGGACGGTAGCGGCCTCTGGAGCGCTTATCAACGAGTGTCACGATACGCATTGGCTGTCGGAGGCTCAAGGGCGACGCATTGTAGGCATCGGGCTCGGGGACATCGTCGCCATTGCCACGCCTGACGCGGTGCTCGTGACAAAGAAGTCCCAATCGCAACGCGCAAAGGAGGTTGTAACGGCTCTCCGGGCCGAGGGCGCGCCTCAAGCAAAGACCTTCCCTGTCGACCACCGCCCGTGGGGTCATTTCGAAAGCCTCGCCCGCGGCGCCCGCTTCCAAGTGAAGCGCATCGTCGTCAAACCGAGGGGCGGCGCTATCGCTGCAATCCCACCACCACCGGGCCGAGCACTGGATTGTAGTGGAAGAAACGGCATGCGTGACCATCGGAGACGACGTCCGTCTGGAGACGGAAAACCAATCCGTGTACGTCCCCTCGGGGCTGTCCACAGGGCAATCGCATATGGCTCATGCTGCCGCTAAGCCATTGAGAACGTTGCGCAGAAAGTCGTCATCCCAGCCTGTTCGCTTGAGCTTGATGGAGAGCGAGCCTTTCGACGTGTCCCGGCGCATGACGTCGAGAGCACGGCGGCGCAGGATGGCGATGTTGCCCGGGCCGTTATCCTTCCGGTTGCGTGCGGCGTCTTCGCGGAAAGAGACGTCTAGCTGCCAGTACAGACTGTTCTCGATGGCCCAGTGGGCGCGTATGGTCGCGAGCAGAACCTCCGGCGTCGCTACTCAGGACAGGGCGAAGTACCGCGTCTCCGAGCTTATGCCGTCGGCTGTCTTGCGGGTGGACTCGACCCGGCCAAATGCCTTCAGGCCCGGGAAATCATGATGCTCAGCCAGAGACTTGCTCGATACGACCTTTGCCGTTCGGATTTCCGTCCGGCCGTGGCCGATATCCTCGGAAAACGCGCTTTGGTGCGCGTCTAGCTGCGTCCCGAAGCAGGCCCGAGCATCGGGCAGAAGCGAGTCCTGGTTGGCCTTGAGCGCAAGGCACCAGTCGCCACCACCCGCGTTGATCGCCGCAACTGTGCGGCGATTGCAGTGCAGCGCATCGGCGGTCACTACCTTCCCTTTGAGCGCGATCAGGCCGAGCGCCTCGATCGCGGCCTCCAGTTCCGTACCCCGATCGGCCGGCACGCTGGCCAGCGTCAGGCGCAGCCGGGCAGCGTAGGCCGAGACCATCATCCGTGTCCTGGCGCTCTCTCCCGCATCGCGGGCCCCAAGCAGGGCTTTGCCGTCAACGGCGATCACGTCGCCTTGCCGAAGGAGGGCTGCGACATCGGCCAGTACGCGCCCGAAGGCCGCATCGAGCGCCTTGGGATCGATCATCCGGAACACGGCCGAGAAGGTGTCATGCGACGGCACCGCGTGCTTGAGCTTGAGGAAGTCCCTGAAAACACTTTCCTTTGCGCGTCCGAAGGCTGCCATATCGGCGCAGGAAGTTGCGCCGCAAAGCACCGATACGAACGCGATGACCAGCAGCTCACCCAAATCATGTCGGGCGTTCTCGGCGCGGTGGTCGGGGATTTCCTCAAAGGCGGACAGGAACAGATGCATGGCTGTGACGGAGCTCCGGAAGGACGACTACACCGTCAGAATCCATCCCCGCGTTAGCCGCAAGCCATGCCGTTCAGCGCGGCCCCCTCAAATGCGATTCCCCTGCCACAGTGGGGTGGAACCCCACGTTAATCGCTCGGAATATTCAAAGAAGTTTTCTGCTCATTGTTGCACATTTGAAGAAATACTTGGAGCGGCTTTCAAACGGGAAGGGCCATTATACGCAAACGCTGACCATGACAAAGCATCCCGACGCATCTCCAAAATGATATCGTTAAAGCGTTGCGAAGCCTTTTTCGTATTTTCGGTAACCGTTGGCTCGTTGGGGTCAAATCCCTCATTGAGCTCTTCCTGAACCGCCAGAATATATTGCTGCACTGCCGAAGCCACAGCGGGAGCGCAATAGAGGAGTAATGCCGACTGCATCTCTTGATACTCTTCGCTCTCGAAACCATGCAGCACGGAAGTGCCTTTTGACAAATTTGGACATGCCTTAATGAATTCCTCGTAGACCCGGCGTTTCTCAGCCAAGATCTTTTCGGACTCACTCACTGCCCGCCCTGCGATAAAGCCTACGATCGTTAGAACGAGACCACCGACCCCAAGAAGGAAACTCAGCATCCACCTGCACTCCGCTTCACTCACACCCCTGAATGCACCGCCGGCACTTGCAACGCGCTGAACCCGTAGTGCCTCAGCCACCGCAGGTCTGAATCGAAGAACGCCCGCAAATCGGGAATCCCGTATTTCAGCATGGCAATCCGGGCGATCCCCATGCCAAACGCAAAGCCCTGCCACGCGGACGGGTCCACCC
>JAOARA010000241.1 GCA_025211115.1 Roseicyclus sp.
AAAACGCGCCGATCGTGTTTCGGCCTGGCTCGAGGCGGTGCAGCTCGCGGGCTTCGCCACGCCCGAGGCCGACCGCTTCTTCGGCCGCCCCGACCCCGCGCTGACCGATGGCCTGACCCTCGTGTTGCGCCCCCCGGTCGAAGCGCGCGATGCCTTCACCGCGCGCCACGCCGCGCTGATGGCCGCGCTGTGATCACGGTGCGCCCCGCCCATGCGCTCGACGCGCGCGAGATGGCCGGGATCCTGACCGAGATCATCGAGATCGGCGGCACCACCGCCATGTCCGGCAGGATCGACGCCGCTTGGTTCATCGCCCGGATGCAAACCGCGCCCGAGGCCTCGGCCTGGCATGTCGCGGAAACCGACGCGGGCGAGATCCTCGGCTTCCAGTGGATCGCGCCGCATGACGGGCTTCCGCCCGAGGCGGTGGATATCGCCACCTTCGCCAAGCCGGGGCGGCAGGGGCTTGGCATCGGATCGAAGCTGTTCGAGGCGACCCGCGCCGCCGCCGCGCGGATGGGTTACGCCTGGATCAACGCCAATATCCGCGCCGACAACGCGGGCGGGCTGGCCTATTACCAGTCCCGCGGCTTCGAGGATTACGGGCGGATCGCGGGTTACCGCATGGATGACGGCACCGTCGTGGACAAGATCCTGAAACGCTTCGAGCTGCCCTGAGCCGCGCGGTCAGCGGAAGAAACAGGTCGTCCCGGCCCAGACGATGCGCACCGCCTCGTCATTCGCGGTCAGCAGGCCATAGACCTCGGTCCGCGAAAACTCGGTGCCCAGCGAGGTGATCGAGAAATTGCCCTGCGGCAAGGCAAGGCGCGGCTGGCCGGGGAAGATGCCGCCGCCTGCCGGAAGCGCGGGGTCGGTGTTGACCCAGCCGACGAAATTCCCGTCCTGGAAATTCAGCGTCAGCCCGTCTTCCCAGGAGGCCGCGGTGATCGGCCCGGCACCGCATTCGGCATTGGTCGTGATCTGCATCGGCCCCTCGCCCAACAGGCGCGTCACCGTGTCGATCACGCCCACCTGCGCCCGGCCGAAATCTATGCGCAACCGGCTGACGGTCGGCTGGATGCCGCGCGCATCGAGGGTCAGGACCGGCGGTTCCGGCTCGCTCGGGGTCGTGACGCAGGCCGCAAGCGCAAGGCTCCCGGCAAGGGCGATCAGGGCAGGCAGGCGCATCGGTCGTGTCTCCCGACTCAAGGGGGCTGTTCGGGCGCCCTCTTAGCGCGGGCTGCGCTTGGCGAGAATACGTTGCAGCGTGCGGCGATGCATGTTCAGCCGCCGCGCGGTTTCGCTGACGTTGCGGTCGCACAGCTCGTAGACCCGCTGGATATGCTCCCAGCGCACCCGGTCGGCCGACATCGGGTTCTCGGGCGGCGGCGGCATCTCTTCGCCATCTGCCAGAAGCGCCGCGGTGATGTCGTTGGCATCGGCGGGCTTGGACAGGTAATCGGTCGCCCCGATCTTGACGGCGGCCACCGCGGTGGCGATCGCGCCGTAACCGGTCAGCACCACGATCCGCGCATCGGGCCGCTTGGCGCGCAGCGTCTCCACCACGTCGAGGCCGTTGCCATCCTCCAGCCGCAGGTCGACCACCGCGTAGGCCGGCGGCCGTGCCGTGGCGATGGCCTTGCCGGCCGCGACCGACAGGGCGGCCTCGACCTCGAAGCCGCGCTTCTCCATCGCGCGCTCCAGCCGGCGCAGGAACGGTTCGTCATCGTCCACCAGAAGCAGCGATTTGTCCGGTCCGATGTCAGTGAGGCTGCGCTCCTGCGACATGCGGCGTCTCCCTTCGGTCGTTCAGCGGTTGAACCTGTTTAACGGTATTCGCGTCCTGCGGTCAATTTGTCGCGCGACACGCGCCTGTCCAGTCCTCGATCCAGTCCTCAACCGGCTGCGTTCAGGAAACATTCCGTCCGCTCGGCCATCTGTTGCGGGGTGGTTTCGCGGTTGAAGAACTCGACGAAGCCATGGTCGGGCAGCACCAGGTAGGTAAAGGCGGAATGATCGACCAGGTAATAGGGGTCGTCGCCCTCGCGGTTGATCCGGTAATAGACCCGGTAGGCCCGCGCGGCGGCGTCGGTCTGCTCGGGCGTGCCGGTCAGGCCCAGCATCCGCGGATGGATGTTCTCGGTGAAGGCGCGCACCACCTCGGGCGTGTCGCGCTCGGGATCGACCGAGACGAAGACGGGCTGCACCGAATGGCCGTCGGCCTCCATGATATCCACCGCCTCGGCATTGCGCACGGTATCGAGCGGGCAGACATCCGGGCAGAAGGTATAGCCGAAGTAAAGCAGCGTGGGTTCCGTGATCACATCCGCGTCTGTGACCGTCTCTCCGGTCTCGGACACCAGCGTGAACGGCCCGCCGATCTGGCCCGCGCCGCCCGCCACGACGCTGCCGCGGCATTGGCCGAACGGATCGGCCGAGGCGCTGCGCTGCGCTTGCCCCAGGTAGACGGTGATCCCGACGCCGAGGACCAGCGCACCGATCAGCGCGGCAGAGGCAATGGCATAGACACGGGTCATGAACAGTCCTTTCGGCTACGACGGGGCACCGGGCCGGTTGCGTCGGTCATCGTTGATTACCTATGCGCCGCGCCCTATCAATTCACGACTGCCCGCCTGTGACAGAAAGCCCGCCCTCCATGGCCATCACCACCGCCGATCCCGCCGTCGATCTCGTCCGCCAGGACGCCCGCAGCGACTGGGTCCGGCTGCGCACGCTGCTGGTGCTGCGCTGGCTGGCGGTGCTGGGCCAGACCGTCACCGTGGTGATCGCGTCCTTCTACCTTGGCTTGCGCGTGGAACTGGGCCTGTGCTTCCTCGCCATCGGGGCGAGCGTGGTGTCGAACCTGATCGCCATGACGATCTTTCCCGAAAACCAGCGCCTCTCCGACCGCGACGCGATGCTGACGCTGCTGTTCGACCTGTCGCAGCTCAGTTTCCTGTTGTTCCTCACCGGCGGGCTGAACAACCCCTTTGCGCTTTTGATCCTTGCGCCGGTGACGATCTCGGCCACCGCGCTCACGATGCGCTCCACCACGATCCTGGGGTGTCTTGCCGTCCTGATGATCACGCTTCTGGCGATGTTCCACGTGCCGCTGACCGCCGAGACGGGCGAGGTTCTGCTGCTGCCCGACATCTTCATCGTCGGCTTCTGGAGCGCGATCTGCATCGGCATCGTCTTCCTGTCGGCCTATGCCCGCCGGATCACCTCGGAAACCCATTCCATGAGCCAGGCGCTCCTGGCGACGCAGATGGCGCTGGCGCGCGAGCAGAAGCTGACCGACCTGGGCGGGGTGGTCGCCGCCGCCGCGCATGAGCTGGGCACGCCGCTGGCCACGATCAAGCTGGTCTCGACGGAACTGGCCGAGGAACTGGAGGGCCAGCCCGAGCTGGCCGAGGATGCGCGGCTGATTCGCACCCAGGCCGACCGCTGCCGCGACATCCTCCGCTCGATGGGTCGCGCCGGCAAAGACGACCTGCACATGCGCTCCGCGCCGCTGGGGGCCGTGGTCCGCGAGGCCGCCGAGCCGCATGCCGACCGCGGGGTCGAGGTGCTCTACGATTTCGCCGCCGACGACGGCGCGCCCGAGGGTCAGCCGCTGATCTGGCGCAAACCCGAGGTGATCCACGGGCTGCGCAACCTGGTGCAGAACGCCGTCGATTTCGCCGAGGCGCGCATCTGGGTCGAGGGCGGCTGGGGCGACGGCACCATCCGCATCCGCATCACCGACGACGGGCAGGGCTTTCCGCAAGACCTGCTGGGCCGTCTCGGCGACCCGTTCCTCAGCCGCCGCGCCCGCAGCCAGGCGCGCGAGCGTCCGGGCTACGAGGGGATGGGGCTGGGCCTGTTCATCGCCAAGACGCTGCTGGAGCGCTCGGGCGCGCGGGTCAGTTTCTTCAACGCCTCCGACCCGTTCCTCGTGGCCGAGGACAAGGCCGAGAAATCCGGCGCCGTGGTCGAGGTGACCTGGCCGCACGAGGCGCTGGGCCTCCCGGCCGAGGAGGCGACCGGCCCGCTGGGCGAGAACCAGCCCATCGCCATCTGATCCTTCGCCGAGGGCGCCGGGGCGGGGGCTGCGGGGAGTCTTGCGCGGCTTAACCCTACGTTAACCAGTTATCCCGAAGCTGCCCGCCGGGGACAGTGAACGGATGGCGGGCGATGACCGAATTCGAAACCATGGCGGTGTTTGCCGCGGTCAGCCTGATCGGCGGGATGCTGGCCGTTCTCTTCAGCAGCGTGATCACCGAACGCCGCCGCGCGCGGCGCGATGCGGCACCGGGGCCGGTCTTTGCCGACACGCCCCGGCGCTACGAGTTCCGCGAGGGCTACCTGATCACGCCGCTGGACGCCAACGACGCCTTTCTGCCGCCCGGCACCGACCGGACCAAGGCCTTCGAGGTGCTGGCCCGCGCGCTCAGGGCCTTCAGCCCCGATCTGCCCGCCCATTTCGCCGCGCTGGCCGAGCGGGGCGAGACCTTCCTGGTGACCACCCGCTTCGGCCAGGACCTGCTGGGCGTGACCGGCCGCGCCGAGGGCGGGCGGGTCGTCGTCACCATCGGCCCCGCCGAAACCGGCGAGGGCCGCCTTGTCGTGGACGGCCCCGCGCTCGACGCGCTCCGCGCCGAGATCGAGGATCTGCGCGCCGCCGTCGATGCCGCCCGCATCCCGGTCTGGCGGCAGGACCGCGACGGCAACGTGACCTGGGCCAACGCGCCCTATCACGCGCTGGTTGAAACCCTGTCGGGGTCCGCGCGCACCGAAACGCGCTGGCCCTTGCCGCCGCTGTTCCGGCCCGCGCTCCTGCCCCCGCCCGAACCCGGCACGCTGCGCCGCCTGCGGCTTCAGCCCGACGGCGCGCCGCTGGCCCCCGTCACCCCCGGCGATCCGCGCGGGGGGGCGCTGTGGTTCGAGGTCTCGGCGGACCCGCGCGCCGATGGCGGGCTGCTGGCTAGCGCCGCCCCCGTCGACCGGCTGGTCGCCGCCGAGGCGTCGCTGCGCGACTTCGTCCAGACCCTGTCCAAGACCTTTGCGCATCTGCCCATCGGCCTCGCCGTCTTCGACCGGCGGCGCGAGCTGATGCTGTTCAACCCCGCCCTCGTCAGCCTGTCCGGGCTCGAGCCGCAATTCCTGTCGCGGCGGCCCGGCCTTGTCGCTTTCCTCGACGCGCTGCGCGACCGGCAGCGGATGCCCGAGCCGAAGAACTACCTCGACTGGCGCAACCAGATCGCGCGGCTGGAACAGGATGCCGAGGCCGGCACCTACCAGGAGCTCTGGACCCTGCCCGATGGCCACAGCTTCCGCGTGATCGGCCGCCCGCATCCCGATGGTGCGGTGGCCTTCATGTTCGAGGACATCACCTCGGAAGTCTCGCTCACGCGGCAATTCCGCGGCGACATCGACCTTTATCGCTCCGCGCTCGACGACCTGCCGCAGGCGCTGGCGATCTTCTCGGGCGAGGGGCGGCTGGTGCTGGCCAACGCGGGCTTCGCCGCGCTCTGGGGCGAGGGGGCGGCACCCGCCACGCTCACCGAGGCGACGCAGCTCTGGCAGGCGGGCTGTGCGCCAAGCGAGGCCTGGGCCGACATCCTCGATTTCGCCGACCGCAGCATCGACCGCGCGCCCTGGTCGGACGAGGTGATCACGACGGCGGGCACGCCGCTTGCGCTGCGCGTCGCGCCGCTGGGCGGCGGCGGCCTGTCGGTGGGGTTCCACCCGCGCGCCGCCACGCCGCGCCGGGCGCGGTCCGCTCCGAAGCGCGCTGCGGCCAAACCCGCCGCCGGGCGACGCGGCGGGGAAGGGTGAGGGGGCGGCGCACCCTGCCGGGGTCTTGCCCGCGCGCCGTTGCCCAAGGGGGTGATCACGACGGTGGGCACGCCGCTGGCGCTGCGCGTCGCGCCGCTGGGCGGCGGCGGCCTGTCGGTGGGGTTTCACCCGCTCGCCGCCACGCCGCGCCGGGCGCGGT
>JAOARA010000029.1 GCA_025211115.1 Roseicyclus sp.
AAGCCGGACAGGAAGTGATACATCGCCTGCGCCGGCGTCAGCCGCGCGATGGGGGGCAGCACGCCGAAGGCGTCGCAGGGCAGCATCACGATGTTCTTGGGATGCCCGGCAAGGCCGGTCGCCGACGCGTTCGAGATCTGCTCCAGCGGATAGGCGCAGCGCGTGTTGGCCGTCAGGCTGTCATCGTCGAAATCCAGTTCCAGCGTGTCTGGATCGTAGACCATGTTCTCGATCACGGTGCCGAAGCTGCGCGTGGTGGCGAAGATCTCCGGCTCCGCCTCTTCGCGGAGGTTGATGGTCTTGGCGTAGCAGCCACCCTCGAAGTTGAAGGTGCCCTTGTCCGACCAGCCGTGTTCGTCATCGCCGATCAGCGTGCGGCCCGGATCGGCCGAGAGCGTGGTCTTGCCGGTGCCCGACAGGCCGAAGAACACCGCCGCATCCTCGGGGTTGCCGGTGGCGTGATTGGCCGAGCAATGCATCGCCATCACGCCCTTTCCGGGCAGGATGTAGTTGAGCAGCGTGA
The DNA here is from genome assembly GCA_025211115.1 of Roseicyclus sp. Classification (GTDB taxonomy): domain Bacteria; phylum Pseudomonadota; class Alphaproteobacteria; order Rhodobacterales; family Rhodobacteraceae; genus Roseicyclus. The sequence continues at coordinate 524 of JAOARA010000029.1, forward strand.
AGACCGATTTCTTGTTCTCGCCCGCGTATTCGGTGTTGGCGATCAGGATCATCTTGCGCTCGAAATTCAGCGCGATGACCGTGTCGCTGCGGCAGCCGTGGCGTTCGGGATCGGCCTTGAAGCTGGGGCAGTTGATGATGGTGAACTCGGGCACGAAACCCGCCAGCTCCTCGGCCGCGGGACGGCGCAGCAAGTGCCGGATGAAGAGGTTGTGCCACGCCAGTTCCGACACGACGCGCACGTCGAGGCGATGCTCGGGGTCGGCACCGCCGTAAAGATCCTGCACGAAGTATTCGCCGCCCTTCATGTGCTCGAGCATGTCGGCATGCAGGCGGTCGAAGGCCTCGGGCTCCATCGGCGCGTTGTTGTCCCACCAGATGTGGTCTTCCACGGCGGGGGTGCGGACGACGAACTTGTCCTTGGGCGAACGGCCGGTGAACTTGCCCGTCTCGACAAGGAAGGTGCCGCCGAGGCCCAGCCGACCCTCGCCGCGCTTCACCGCGGCCTCGATCAGCGCCGGTTCGAGCAGGTTATAATGCACCGCCCCGAGCCCCGTCATGCCCTGGGTTTCCAACGTCTGCGCCGGATTCACGCGTGGGGTGGTCATGTGTCGTCGCTCCTGGACCGGTGTTGCGGGGCCGTGCCCAAGGACAGACCCCTCTCGAGGGCGCTATAACATGACGGTTTTGAGACTGAACAGGACGGTTCCGCACAGTTAGCGCAACCATGCCGAAATTTTGTTTCGTGATTGACCTGCAAAACCGTTCCAACGCCATCGGGGCGCTGTGGCAGTTTCACCACGCATTAACCCCGCCGAACCTAGTTTGACGCCGCGTGCCGGGGCGATTCGGCGAATAGAGATTGATTCTCCGGCCCCGAACCGGGAGAATGTGGAAAAAACAAGGCAGTTGAGTAGTAACAAGGAACAGGCAATGCCGCGTATCGCACTTGTCGATGACGACAGGAATATCCTGACGTCCGTATCAATGACCCTCGAGGCGGAAGGCTTCGACGTCGAAACCTACAACGACGGCCAATCCGCACTCGACGCGTTCAACCGCCGCCTTCCCGATCTTGGCGTCTTCGACATCAAGATGCCCCGCATGGACGGCATGGACCTGCTTCAGCGCCTGCGCCAGAAAAGCCGGATGCCGGTGATCTTCCTCACCTCCAAGGATGACGAGATCGACGAGCTGATGGGCCTGCGCATGGGGGCGGACGATTACGTCAAGAAGCCCTTTTCGCAGCGCCTGCTGGTCGAGCGTATCCGCTCGATCCTCCGCCGGCAGGAGGCCATCGCCTCGGACGCCTCCGGCGCGCCCGAGGAAAGCGCCGTCATGGTGCGCGGCGAGCTGACGATGGACCCGCTGCGCCACGCCGTCAGCTGGAAGGGGCGGGACGTGTCGCTGACAGTCACGGAATTCCTGCTGCTTCAGGCCCTCGCCCAACGCCCCGGCTTCGTGAAGAGCCGCGATCAGCTGATGGACGTGGCCTATGACGAGCAGGTCTATGTCGATGACCGCACCATCGACAGCCACATCAAGCGCCTGCGCAAGAAGATGCGGCAGGTCGATGACGACTTTTCCGCCATCGAAACGCTTTACGGGATCGGCTACCGTTACAACGAAGAATAAGGCGGCCTTCCCGTGCCCACCGATCTTTCCATGACCGACCGCCGCCCCCGCGACCGGGCCGATATCGTGCTGGGCGAGGATTGGGATCGCCCGCACAGCACGGTCGAGACCGAGCTCAAGGCCGCGCGCGCGCAGCGCGGCCTCGTCTCGCTGAACCGCTCGCCGCTGGCGCGCAAGATCATCCTGTTCAACCTGCTGGCCATGGTCGTGCTGGTCGCGGGCGTGCTCTATCTCAACCCGTTCCGCGACAGCCTGGCCGTTCAGCGCGAGCGCGCGCTGGCCGTCGAGGCGCAGCTGATCGCCGAGGTCTTCGAGGCCCGCCTGCCCGAGGCGGACAGCATGGACAGCGATGCGCCCCTCACCGGCCCCGACGGGGGCGAGGCCGCGCAGGTTCTCAGCCGCCTCGGCCTGTCGGAGGGGGTCGATGTCTTCGTCTACGCCCTGCCCGAGCGGCTTGTCGCCTCCACCGAAAGCCTGTCGCGCAGCCCGGCCCGCCCGGTCCGCGGCCTCGAGCGGCGGCAGGACACGCTGCTGATCACCGATTTCCTGAACACCGTCTGGACCGGCCTGTCGGGTCTTCTGACCGGGGGGCAGCCCCCGCGCGACAGGATGACGAGCGCCGAGCTTGCCGCCGGCCTGGTCGGCCCCGCCGCCGAGGGGGTGACCGTGCTGAACCGCGGTGTCGATGCGACCGGCACGCTCTATGCCGCGGCGACGCCGATCATGGGCCCCTCCGGGCCGGTCGGCATCATCGTCGTGACCACCGCGGCGGGCGAGATCGACCAGCTGGTCCGCGTCGAGCGCGAGCAGCTGCTGCAGATGTTCGTCGTCGCGCTGCTGGTCTCCATCGGCCTCAGCCTCGTGCTGGCCTCGACCATCGCGCATCCGCTGGCCGACCTCGCCGAGGCGGCCGAACTGGGCCGCGCCAAGAACGCCCGCAAGATGAGCCCGACGCGCGTGCGCATCCCCGACCTGACCGGCCGCCCCGACGAGATCGGCCGCCTGTCCGGCGCGCTCCGCGGCATGGTCTCTGCGCTTTACGACCGGATCGACGCGAACGAGCAATTCGCCGCCGATGTCAGCCACGAGATCAAGAACCCGCTCGCCAGCCTGCGCTCGGCGGTGGGCACGATGCGACTGGCCAAGACCGAAGATCAGCGCAACCGCCTGCTCGAGGTGATCGAGCATGACGTGCAGCGCCTCGACCGGCTGGTGTCGGACATCTCCAACGCCTCGCGGCTCGACAGCGAGCTGGTGAAGGAGGAGGAAGAGGATTTCGACCTCGTCCGCACCCTGCGCAACATCTCGCAATACCATGCCGAGGAGGCCGGGAAGAAAGGCGTCGATTTCATCACCGACCTGCCCGAGGACCGGATCACCATCTCGGGGCTGGAGGGGCGGCTGGCGCAGGTCTTCGTCAACCTTCTGTCGAACGCCATCTCCTTCTGCGACGAGGGCGACGCCGTGCGCCTGTGGATCCGCCGCCGCGAGAACCGCGTCCTGATCGTGGTCGAGGACACCGGCCCCGGCATCCCCGAAGCGGCGCTGACCAAGGTCTTCAACCGCTTCTACTCGGAACGCCCGGTCAGCCAGTTCGGCAACCATTCCGGCCTCGGCCTCGCCATCTCCAAGCAGATCGTCGAGGCGCATGGCGGGGTGATCTGGGCCGAGAACATCCGCCCGACCGCGGCCGATGCGACCTCCGAACCGCTCGGCGCGCGCTTCGTCGTCGGCCTGCCGATCTGAGCGGGGCGCGGCGATGCCCCCGGCGCAGGCCCCCGGCCCCGATCCGGCACCGGACCCCGTTTCCCGCTGGGTCACCGGCGAAGAGGATGGGGCCCTCTGGCTCAAGGCGACGGCGGTGGCGGTCGGCGCGGCGGGCATCCTGATCCTCGGCGCGTCGGGCTCGGGCAAATCGAGCCTTGCGCTTGCGCTCATGGCCCATGGCGCGACGCTGGTCAGCGACGACGCGGTGCGGTTGCGCCCCCTGGCCGATGGGGCGTTGCTGGAACGCCCCGACACCTCGCCCGACCTGATCGAGGCGCGCGGCGTCGGCCTTTTGCGGGGCGGGCCGATCACGCGGTCCGTTGCGCTTGCCATCGCGGTCGACCTCGACCGGCCCGAGCCCGCGCGCCTGCCGCCGCGCCACATGCTCGGGATCGGGGACCGCACCTACCCCTTGATCCTCGGCGGGCAGGCCCCCTCCCTTGCCGCGTCCCTCGTCATCATGGCGCGCCACGGCCGCGCCGCCCCGTAAGAGCGCGTTGTGCAAAAGTGCGCGCCGGGCTTGCGCCTCTCGAACATGTGCCGTCCACGCGCTACACTGGGGGCGTGACGGCGTTTGAACGCGACACCTCAAGCCAAGGCACCCGCAAGACCATGCCGAGCGATCCGCACTCCACACCGGCCGAGGGCCACCCCCCCGCGCGCGTGGTCTTCGTGACCGGCCCGTCCGGCGCCGGGCGCAGCACCGCGATCAACGCGCTGGAAGACCTCGGCTTCGAGGCGATCGACAACCTGCCCCTCAGCCTTCTGCCGCGCCTGCTCGAGGGGCCGCCGCCCGACCGGCCGCTGGCCCTCGGCACCGATGCGCGCAACCGCGACTACTCGGCCACCGGGCTTGTCGCCGCCGTCGACCGGTTGGCCGCGGAACCGGGCTACACGCCCGACCTGCTCTATCTCGACTGCGCCGCCGACGTGCTGCAGCGCCGCTATTCCGAAACGCGCCGTCGCCACCCGCTCGCCCCCGATGCCGCGCCCGCGCAGGGCATCGCGCGGGAACTTGCGCTGCTGGTGCCCGTCCGGGCCCGCGCCACCGTTCTGATCGACACCTCCACGCTCACGCCGCATGACCTGCGCGCCGAGATCGGCCGCCTGTTCGCGCCCGAGGGCGCGGGGCGGCTGGCGATCACGGTCATGTCCTTTTCCTACCGTCACGGGCTGCCGACCGGGGCGGACCTCGTCTGCGACTGCCGCTTCCTGCGCAATCCGCACTGGGACCCGGCGCTGAAACCGCTGGACGGGCGCGACCCTGCGGTCCAGGCGCATATCGCCGACGATCCGCGGTTCGATGCCTTCTGCGGCCGGATCATCGACCTGGCCGAGCTGCTGCTGCCCGCCTTCGAGGCCGAGGGCAAAAGCCACCTGACCATCGCCTTCGGATGCACCGGCGGGCAACACCGTTCGGTTGCGATGACCGAATTCCTGGCCGCGCATCTTGCAGAGGCCGGGTGGCCGGTGTCTAAACGTCACAGGGAAGTGGAACAGCGCCGCGTCGTGACGGCCGGCGGGGCTGACAAGCCAGAGGCGACAGACAGGTGATCGGCATCGTGATCGTTGCCCATGGCGGGCTCGCATCCGAGCTCAAGCGGGCCGCGGAACATGTGGTCGGCCGACAGGCGGCGATGATCGCCATCTCGATCGGCCCCGAGGACGACCGCGCCGCGCGCACGCGCGAAATCTGCGACGCGGCGGATGCCGTCGACGACGGCACCGGGGTGGTGGTGGTCACCGACATGTTCGGCGGATCGCCCTCGAACCTGTCTCTGACGGCCTGTCGGCCGCAGAACCGCAAGATCCTGACCGGGGTGAACCTGCCGATGCTCATCAAGCTGGCGAAATCCCGGCAATTGAGCGTCGACGAGGCGGTGGCCCGCGCGGCCGAGGCCGGACGCCGTTACATCAACAGTTTCGACGGGGCCCCCTGATGTCCGAAGACAGCGTGATCCGGCAGTTCGCCATCGTGAACGTGAAGGGGCTGCATGCCCGCGCCGCGGCGCGGTTCGTGGAAGTGGTGGAAGAGCATGACGCCACGGCCACCGTCCGCCGCGACGGTCTCAGCGCCTCGGGGGATTCCATCATGGGGCTTTTGATGTTGGCAGCTTCCATGGGAACCTCTATTGAGGTCGAAACCAACGGCCCCGAGGCGGAAAAGCTTGCAGATGCGCTGCAGGCGCTGGTCGCGGACCGTTTCGGCGAGGACAGCTGAGCCGGGGCAGGCGGCTGGAATGACGCGATGGGACAAGGGCGCGTGACCGACACAAGTTCCCGCAATATCTCGGCGCCGCGACCGGCGCTGCGGCCGGGGCCCGAACGGGTCTATGACCGGCGCAGCCTGACCTATGCCAACAGTTTCGACAGTTTCTGGACCCGTCACACGATCAAGGCGATCGAATGGCTGACCGGCAAGCTCACCATCATCCGTCGCGTGCGCCAGTTCGAGAAGATGGGCGAGTTCAAGGGACAGGCCTTCTGGCCCGCCACGATGAAGGTGATGGGGATCGACCTGCAGACGCCCCGCCACCAGCTCGACCGCATCCCGGCCGAAGGGCCGGTGGTCTTCGTGGCCAACCATCCCCACGGGCTGGTCGACGGGATGATCCTGGCCGACCTGATCGGACGGCGGCGGTTGGATTACCGCATCCTCACCCGCGCGCTGCTGACCGGGCTGGACGAGAGCGCGGCCGGCTACATGATCCCCGTGCCCTTCCCGCATGAGCCAGACGCGCAGGAAAAGATGCTGCAGATGCGCGCGACCGCGATGGCGCATCTCGAGCAGAAGGGGCTGATCGCGCTCTTCCCCTCGGGTGCCGTGGCCGCCTCGGAGACGATGACCGGCCCCGCCATCGAAGGCGAGTGGAACGTCTTCACCGCCAAGATGATCCGCAAGTCGGGGGCCACCATCGTGCCCTGCTTCTTCACCGGCTCCAACTCGCGCTGGTACCAGGTGGCCAACCGGATCTCGCCGATCCTGCGGCAGGGGCTGCTGATCCACGAGGTCGTGCACAGCTTCGACAAGCCGCAAGCCCCGATCATCGGCAATCCGATCACGCCCGACCAATGGGAAAGCCGCATCGGCAAGCCGCGCGAATTCATGGCCTGGCTGCGCGCGCGGACCCTGTCCCTGCGGGACGACCCCGATCAATCGTAGCGCCCGTTTCTTGCAAGAAACGGAAAACGTCCTTGCAAGGACGTTCCAAGGC
>JAOARA010000242.1 GCA_025211115.1 Roseicyclus sp.
AGCTTCATCCAGGCCTTCAGCCGGATCGGGCTGATCCCTGACGCGGGCGGCACATGGGTCTTGCCGCGGACGGTGGGCCTGCAGAAGGCGATGGGTGCGGCGCTCTTCGCCGCCAGGATCACCGCGCGGCAGGCGGCCGAGTGGGGGATGATCTGGGAGGCGGTCGAGGACGAGGCCTTTGACGCGACATGGCGCGCGCGGGCGCTGCACCTGGCCAGCGGGCCGACCGAGGCCTTCAAGCGGGTGAAGCAGGCGATGCAGGCGAGCTGTGGCAAATCGCTCTCCCAGGAGCTGCTGCTCGAAGGGGAGGTGCAGGGGCAATGCGGCAAGACCCGTGATTTCAAGGAGGGCGTGGTGGCCTTCCTCGAGAAGCGCAAGCCGGTGTTCGAGGGTCGGTAAGCGGCGTGAAAAAGGGGGGCTCTGCCCTCCTTCGACGGCCTGCGGCCGTCTCTCCCCCCGGGATATTTTCGAAACGGAGAAGCAGGGGGCGCGTTAACCTTGACGAGAGGTGAACGCGCCCCTGCCGTTGTTTACCGTTCGGGGATCAGGCCGCGCGGGCTGAAGCGCAGCACCAGGAGCAGGATCACGCCCATGGTGAAGAGCCGCATGTAGGCCGCGCTGTCGAGCAGGTGGTTCCTGAGCCAGTTGTCCTCGGCCATGCCGGAGGTGACGGTCTGCATCAGCAGCGTGCCCATCGGTTCCACCTGGATCCAGAGCCACCAGATCAGGAAGCCGCCCAGCACGGCGCCCCAGTTGTTGCCCGAGCCGCCCACGATCACCATCACCCAGACGAGGAAGGTGAAGCGCAGCGGCTGGTAGGTGCCGGGGACCAGCTGGCTGTCGAGCGTGGTCATCATCGTGCCGGCCATGCCGATGATGGCCGAGCCCAGAACGAAGACCTGCAGGTGGCGCGCCTTGACGTCCTTGCCCATGGCCGAGGCCGAGACCTCGTTGTCGCGGATCGCGCGCATCATCCGGCCCCAGGGCGAATTCCACGCCTTTTCCGACAGCCAGATCAGCGCCAGCAGCACCACGATGAAGAGCGAGGCATAGCAGAGCTTGACGAAGATCGAGGAGAAGGTGACCGGGTTTGCGCCGATCCGGGCTGCGAGGTCGAGGAACCACTCGGCCTGTTGCAGGTCGACCTCGTAGGGGACGGGGCGGGGGATGCCGGTGACGTTCTTCACGCCGCGGGCCAGCCAGTCCTCGTTCTTCAGCACCGCGATGATGATCTCGGCGATGCCGAGCGTGGCGATGGCGAGATAGTCCGAGCGCAGGCCGAGCGCGGTCTTGCCGATGATCCACGCCGCGCCCGCGGCCAGCAGCCCGCCCACGGGCCAGGCGAGGATCACGGGCAGGCCGAGGCCGCCGAGAAAGCCGGTGGAGGCGGGGTTGACCGCCTCGACGGCGGCGACGCCCGCGTCGAAGACCGCGCGGAAGATGAAGAAGCCGCCGATCAGGATGGCGAGCATGACCAGCGTGCGCAGCCGCCCGGCGGGCAGGCGCATGTAGGCGAGGATGGCGGCGACGATGGTCGCGGCCCCCAGCACGAGGCCCAGCAGCACCTGCAGGCCGCCCGCGGCCCAGGCTTCGCCCACGGGGTCGATCGAGACCAGCACCGCGGCCCGCCCGCCGCGCGCCACGACGCCCATGACGCCCACGTTGAACAGGCCCGCGTAGCCCCATTGCATGTTCACGCCGAGCGCCATGATGGCGCTGATGAGACCCATGTTGAAAATGGTGAGCGTGGTGTTCCACGATTGCAGGAAGCCGGTTCCGATGAAGAGCACGGCCACCAGCGCGAAGAGCAGCACCGCGCGGGTGTCGAAGCTGCGGGCCGCGCCGGATTGCGTGGCGGAGGGCCGGGTCGGGTCGGGTGCCGTGGTCATACCGATTTCCCCTTCATGATGCCGGTGGGGCGGAACAGCAGGACGATCAGCAGGATGCCGAAGCTGACCGCGAACTTGTAGTCGGTCGAAAGCAGTTGCAGCAGGCCCTCGGGCTCCCACTCACCCGGTGCGAGATAGGTCACCACCTTGCGGAAGGCATAGGTCACGCCGACCTCGGAGAAGGCGATGACGAAGCCGCCGAGGATGGCGCCCACCGGGTTGCCGAGGCCGCCCACGATGGCGGCGGCGAAGATCGGCAGCAACAGCTGGAAATAGGTGAAGGGCTTGAAGCTCTTGTCGAGCCCGTAGAGCACGCCCGCGGTGGTCGCCAGCGCCGCCACGATCAGCCAGGTGATCATCACGACGCGTTCGGGGTTGATGCCGGACAGAAGCGCGAGATCCTCGTTGTCGGAGAAGGCGCGCATCGACTTGCCGGTGCGGGTGCGGTTGAGGAACCAGAACAAGAGCACCACGGCGATCACCGCCACCACGATGGTCAGGCCCTGCGAGGTGCGGAAGGCGAGGCCTTCGTCCAGGCCGGTCATCTCGCGGAAGGTGCGCGCCGAGACGATGAAGCGTTCGCCATCGGCGAAGCGCTGGTCATCGACGCCGATGATGAAGCGCACGATGCCGTTCATGATGAACATCACCCCGAGCGAGGCGATCACGTAGATCACCGGCTTGGCCTTTTGCGCCCGGTAGAAGCGGTAGACCGTCCGGTCGGTGGCGATCACCAGAAGGCCGGTGACCGCGATGCCGACCGGCAGCGCCAGCAGCGCCGTGGGCAGCGGCCCGAGGCTGATGCCGAGCGCCTGCAGCCCCCAGGTGCAGAGGATCACGACCATGGTGCCGAAGGCCATGGTGTCGCCATGGGCGAAATTCGAGAAACGCAGGATGCCGTAGATCAGCGTCACGCCGAGCGCCCCGAGCGCAAGCTGCGCGCCATAGGCGGTGGCCGGGATGATGACGAAGTTGGAAAGCGTCACCAGGGCGTTGAGGAAATCCATTCAGGTCATCCCTTCGCAGGTTCCGAGATAGGTTATGGCGGCGGCCTCGCCGTCGAAGATGTGAAGGGTCAGGATCGCGGTGCGGTCGGCCTCGATGGTCAGCAGCTCGGCGATCCCGTCGCGCCCGGCACCCGCGTAGGTCGCGGGCAGCGCACCTTCGGGCGTCAGGCGGTCCACCGGGCTGTCGCCGGTGACGGTCGACAGCACCAGCTCGCCCGCGTGATCCACGGCGATCACCTGCGCGCCGAACCCGCCCGCCGCGCAGCCTTCGGCGACGAGGCATTCGACGGTGAAGCGGCAGTCCCCGGGCTCGGCCTGCGCGGCTTGCGCGGGCAGACCGAGGCGGTGGCCGAGCGCGACAAGCGCGGTCGTGACCGGGGGCAGGGGGGGCATTCTCGTCATCCCCCGAGGAAGC
>JAOARA010000243.1 GCA_025211115.1 Roseicyclus sp.
AGGCCCAGGTCCGTGCGGTTGGCCGCAAGCAGGCCGATGTTGGCGAACCCGCCGCCCGTGGCCTGGTAGGTGATGACCGAGCCGTCATCATCCGCCTTCACGGCGCGATCGAGCCCCGCGCCCAGCAGTGACCACAGCCCGCCGGGGTTCCCACCCGACAGGGTCAGGTCCACGGATTGTGCTTGTCCCACAGTGGCCGACAGCATCATGCCGACGGCAAGGCCGAATGTCTTGAGTTTCATAGCAACCTCCCTTGCTGTTTTGGAATGCCACCGCCGCGGCGCAGCGTCCTCCTTCACGCCTGCGATACGATGGTGACGGTCTTGGTTTCCGTGTAGGCGAGCATCTCGCCCAAACACTCTTCGCGTCCGATGCCGGATTGCTTGACCCCGCCAAACGGTGCGCCGAGGTAATGGTCGCTGGTGTCGTTGACCCAAACGTATCCGGCCTCGATCCGGCGGGTCAGCCGCATCGCCCGGTCGATGTCACGCGTCCAGACCGAGGCCGTAAGACCCACGTCCAACCCGTTGACGATATCCAGCATCTCGGCCTCGTCGCGCCAGGGCAGCACGGTCAGAACCGGGCCGAACACCTCTTCGCGGGCGATCTCGGCATCGGCGGCGACATCGCAGAACAGCGTCGGGCGCACGAAGAAGCCCTCGGCGGGCACCCCCTCGGGCGGGCCGCCTGCGGCCATGCGCGCGCCGGACTGTTGCGCCCGGTCGATGAAGCCCCGGACCTTGCGATACTGCGCCTCGGTCGAGAGGCAGCCCATCTCGGTCCCTTCCTCCTCGGGGCGGCCGAGCCTGACCGCATCGAAGGCCGCCGCGATCCCCGCGACCACGGTCTCGTAATGGGTTTCGTGGACGAGAACACGGCTGGTCGATCCGCAGGATTGACCAGCTGTCCAGCCAAGGTTCATGCCCTTGACAGCGCCCGCGATGGCGCGCTCGACATCGGCATCCTCGCAGATCACCAGGGCGTTCTTGCCGCCCAGTTCGAGCTGGGTCTGTTTGAGGGTTTCCGCGCTGCCGCGCATGACCGCGCGCCCCGTGGGCACAGAGCCGATCAGCCCGACGGCCGCGATGCCGGGATGCGCACAGATCGCCGCGCCGATATCCGCGCCGCCGGTCAGAACCGCGATAAGGCCCTTGGGGAACAGGTCGCCGATCAGGTCAGCCACCCGCAACGCCGAGAGCGGGGTCTCCTCCGAGGGTTTCAGGATCACCGCATTGCCCGCGGCCAGGGGGGCGGCAAGCTTGGCGATGGCGAACAGCGCCGGGTGGTTGAAGGGCACGATCCGCGCCACCACACCCATCGGCTCACGGGTGACGAAGGTCAGCTTGTTGCCGGGCTGCGGAATGGTCTCGCCCTTGGCTTCGGCGGTCAGACCCGCGAAATACTCCATGAGCGTCGCGCCGAGGCCGATGTCGAACCGCATCCCCTGCAGCGGGTTCCCGCAATCCAGCGCGTCGATCAGCGCCAGTTCCCCGGCCGCGTCCCGGATACGCGCGGCCGCCGCCTTGAGCGCCATTCCGCGGGCCACCGGCCCCATGTCCGCCCAAGTGCGCTGCGCCCCCGCGGCGGCGGCGACGGCATCGTCGAGATCGGACGCGACAGCGTCCCCGACCTGCGCCAGCAGTCGGCCATCGGACGGGCAATGCACGGCGCGCGGCGCGCCGCCTCCGGCACGGAACGTTCCCGCGACGAACGGGCCCCGTGGCACACGCGACAGCGCGTCGACCACGGGCGAATGTGGTTGATCCTCGGGCATGAGCCCCCTCCCCCTCGCACCGTGCGATGAACGCCTCCACATTCACCGCACGGGTGTCTTAGATATCTATGTCTTAGACATCTAAATATGGCTGCGACAATCCGTCAAGGAATTTGTCGGCCGCCGCCCCTCATTCGGCAGCGGCGACGGTTCCCTTGGAGTCCTCGATGGTCCGCCAGTCGACGTCCTTGGGATACACACCTTCCTTGGACGAGATGGTCACCTGCGGAACCCGCGGCTCTTCGGTGCCGATGGCGGGCCCGCCCTCGGCCACGCGGCGCGCGGCGTCGCTCATCAACCGGCGAAACTCCACGATGGCGAGGTCCGATGCCCCCAGCAGGTCCGAGGACCGGTCCACCCGCGCCCCCATCGAGACCCACATGACGAGATCCTGGTTCGGAATGCCCAGAACGCCCGAGAAATGCCCTTCCTTCATCATCTCTCGATCCTGAAGAAAATCGTTCTCCAGCGTCCGCTTGGGCCGCCAGAGGTGGTCGAGATGCTCGCCCGGAACGGTGTGCGCGAAGCGCCGCCACTCGTCCGTGGGCGGACAGGCGGCCCCGCCCCATGCGATGAAATGGAAATGCGATTCCTCGTCGCTGATCGGCACGATCACGGTTGCCACGTTGTAGTTGTTGTTGGGCGGGATCAACGAGGTGAAGGGCGCGATATACTCGGTGATCCGCAGGTAGTTGTGCGTGCCGGCGTTCTTGATCGGCTTGCGGATCGCCGCGTAGTGGAAGCCGTAGGGCGTCGTCTGGGTCTGCATCCGGGGCGACTTGTCGGTCGACGGCCGATACCAGGACTTGTCATCGGCCGCCGCACCTTCGACCCGCGCGGGCTTCATGTCGGAAGAATGCAGCGACGAAGAATGTGCGCTGTCGATCTGCCCCTCGGTGATCTGCGCCCAGTTGGCCGGGATGCGCATCTTCAGGATCGACACTCGCGTCTCGTCGTCCGGCGCAAAGGCCGGGCGCTGGAATTCGGGCGCCTCCATCTCGGTGTGCAGCCAGGCCCAGACGAAGCCGCCGCATTCCACCACCGGGTAGGAGCGATGCTTGACCTTGCCATGAAGCGGCGATTCCTGCGGCTCCGAGGACATGGCCACGCAATTGCCGTCCACGTCGAATTTCCACCCGTGATACAGGCAGCGCAGGCCGCATTCCTCGTTGCGCCCGTAGACCAGTGACGCCTTGCGGTGCGGGCACAGCTCGTCGAGCAGGCCCAACCGCCCCTCGGTGTCGCGGAAGCAGACATAGGCCTTGCCGATCGCCTCGACGCGCAGCGGCTTGCCATCGGGCTCGGCCACTTCCTCGGACAGGCAGACGGGCACCCAATGCTGCCGCATCAGCTCGCCCATCGGCCAATCGCCCTCGACCCGTGTCAGCAGATCGTTCTCTTCCTTGTTCAGCATCGCGCGCCTCCCCTTGAACTTCCGGCTGCCTGCAGCAACTTGACGAATAGATTAGATATCTAATATCAGTCTCGTCAAGAGGCTGAACGGGAGGGCAGCACATATGATCCCTGAGAACAGGATGACCCTGCAGGTTGTCGGGCGCGACGACCTGACCAAGGAGATTTGCCAATTCACGCTGGCACGGCCGGAGGGCGGCGGCCTGCCCGCCTTCACGCCGGGCGCCCATATCACCATCGAGACGCCCGGCGGCGCGATGCGGCGCTATTCGCTCGTCAATGACGGGGCGGCACCCGACACCTATGTCGTCGCGGTCAAGCGCGAGCCGAACTCGCGCGGCGGCTCTGCCTCGATGCATGACGCGGCGCTGGTGGGCACGACGCTGGCCGTCGATCCGCCCGAAAACGACTTCGAACTGGTCAAGGCCGATGCCTACCTTCTGATCGGCGGCGGCATCGGCATCACCCCGATCCTGTCGATGGCGCGTCACCTGAAGGAGCAGGGCAAGCGGTTTCAGCTAATCTACTGCACCCGAAGCCCGGAAGAGACCGCCTATCTCGAGGAATGCAGCGCCCTCGAGGGCACGATCATTCATCACGATGGCGGACAACTCGACAATTTCTATGACTTCTGGGACCATTTCGAAGAGCCCGGCAAGGAGCATGTCTATTGCTGCGGCCCCTCCCCCCTGATGGAGGAGATCAAGGCGATATCGGGCCACTGGCCCGAAGAGCGGGTGCATTTCGAGGATTTCAACGCCGTCGCCGCCGTGCGCGAGGACGACACGCCCTTCCGGGTCACCCTTGCCAAGAGCGGCCGCACCATCGAGGTGCCGGCGGATCGCTCCATCCTCGAGGCGCTGCGCGACGCGGGCGAGCCGACCGTCAGCTCCTGCGAGAGCGGCACCTGCGGGACCTGCAAATGCGGTCTGATCGAAGGGGATGTCGACCACCGCGACCTCGTGCTGATGGACGAGGAAAAGAGCGATCACATCATGATCTGCGTGTCGCGCGCCAGGACGGGTGATCTCGTTGTCGATCTCTGATCCTGTCCGGCTGGGCGTGGCGGGCCTGGGGCGCGGCTTCATGCTGACCCTGCCCAGCCTGCGCGTCGATCCGCATGTCCGCCTCGTCGCCTGTGCGGCCCCGCGCGCCGAAAGCCGCGCCGCCTTCGAGGCGGAGTTCGGTGGCCGCGGTCATGCGACCGTGGCCGATCTTGCCGACGACCCCGATGTCGAGGCGGTCTATATCGCAACGCCGCACCAGATGCACCGCGACCATGCCGAGATCCTGGCCGCTGGCGGAAAACACCTGCTGATCGAAAAGCCGCTCGCCGTGTCGATGGAGGATGCCGACGCCATCGTCGACGCGGCGCGGCGGGCCGGGGTGCAGCTTCTGACCGGGCCGAGCCACAGTTTCGACCAGCCCGTTCTGAAGGCTGCCGAGCTGATCGCCTCGGGCACCTATGGCAAGGTGCGGATGCTCCACGCCTTCAACTACACGGATTTCCTCTACCGGCCCCGCCGCCCCGAGGAACTGGACACCGCAAAGGGGGGCGGCGTCCTGTTCAGCCAGGCGGTTCACCAGGTCGACGTGATGCGGCTCCTGATGGGGGCACGCGCCACACATGTCATGGCGATGACCGGCGCGTGGGATCGCACGCGACCGACCGAAGGGGCCTATAGCGCGCTGGTGGGCTTCGAGGGGGGCGGTTTCGCCACGCTCACCTACTCGGGCTACGCCCATTTCGACAGCGATGTGCTGATGGGCGGTGTCGGGGAACTGGGGCATCCCAAAGCCGCCGACGCCTATGGCAAGGCCCGGCGCGCGCTTGCGACGGTCCGCACGCCCGAGGAGGAGGCGCAGCTGAAATCCGGCCGCACCTATGGCGCGGTCGAGGCCCCGCCGCCGGCGCCCCATGCCGAGCATTTCGGCCCCGTCACCATCAGCTGCGATGACGCCGATCTCAGGCTGGTCGCCGATGGCGTCGAGGTCTGGGGCAATGTCGAGCGCGGCTTCGTCCCCGCCCCGCCCGTCCCCGCGCCGCGCGCGCCGGTGCTGGCGGGCCTTCACGCGCTCTTGCGCGGACGGGGCGCGCGGCCGCCCCAAAGCGACGGCTGGGGCCGCGCCAGTCTCGAGATCTGTCACGCCATCCTGCACAGCGCCGAAACCGGCGGCCGGGTGACGTTGCACCACCAATGACACCCAAGACGAACGGGAACCGGGAGGAAAACACATGGCCAAACTGACGCTGTCCCTGGCGATGGGCGATTATGACAGGACGCGGCCGATTCATGACGGTCGCGTGCAGATCGATGGGGTTACGCCGATCACACAGCTCCTCTCGCCCGAGGAGATGTTCTTCCGCGCCTTCCGGCACGAGGCATTCGACATCTCGGAGCTGTCCTTTTCCTCCTATTGCGTGAAGACCGCCGAGGGGGCCTCGCCCTACGTGGCGGTGCCGGTGTTCCTGTCGCGCGCCTTTCGGCACTCCTCGATCTACATCCGCACCGACAAGGGGATCAGCCGCCCCGAGGACCTGAAGGGGCGCCGCATCGGCATCGCCGAATGGCAGCTGACGGCGAATGTCTGGGCGCGCGGTATCCTCGAGGACTACGGCGTCAAACCCTCGGATATCGAGTGGGTCCGCGGCGGAATGCATGCGCCGGGCCGCCCCGAGAAGATCAAGGTCGATCTGCCCGAGGATGTCACGGTCACGTCGGCGCCCGAGGACACCACGCTCGACGCGATGCTGCGCGCGGGCGAGATCGACGGATTCATCGGCCCCCGCTCGCTGGCCTGTTTCGACGAAGGTCACCCCCATGTCGGTCGACTGTTCGCCGACGGCATCCGGGCCGCCTCGGAGC
>JAOARA010000244.1 GCA_025211115.1 Roseicyclus sp.
GAACAAGGCCGCCGTCCACGTCACACGGATGCGGGTCGGCGAGGGTCTGGTGGGTCGCGTGGCGCGCAGCGGGCGGCCGATCAACACCGCCGACGCGCCCGGCACGCGCGGCTTCCGCTTCATGCCGGAGACCGGCGAGGAAGTGTTCTCGTCCTTCCTCGGGGTGCCGGTGCAGCGGCTGGGCGAGGTCAAGGGCGTGCTCGTCGTGCAGTCGAAGCAGGCCCGCGAGTATTCCGAGGACGAGCTCTACGCGCTGGAAGTCGTCGCGATGGTGCTGGCCGAGATGGCCGAGCTGGGCGCCTTCATCGGCGAGGGCGAGGCGCTGCGCGCGCCGCACAAGAACCAGGTCATGCTGCGCGGCGGTGTGGCGCAGGAGGGCGTCGCCGCCGGGCAGGTCTGGCTGCACGAGCCGCGCGTGGTGATCGCGCGCCCGGTCGCGGACGACCCCGAGGCCGAGCGCAAGCGCCTGCACGCGGCGGTGGACCGGCTGCGGCTGTCGGTGGACGAGATGCTGCGGATGACGCCCGCCCATGACGGCGAGCAGATGGAGGTGCTGGAAGCCTACCGGATGTTCGCCAACTCGAAGGGCTGGATGCGCCGGATGGAGGAGGACATCGACCGGGGCCTCTCCGCCGAGGCCGCCGTCGAGAAGGAGCAATCCGCCGCCCGCGCCCGGATGAGCCAGGTCGGCGACGCCTACCTGCGCGAGCGGCTGCACGATCTCGACGACCTGTCGAACCGGCTTCTGCGTCTGCTGACCGGCCAGGGCAGCGAGACCGGCGCGACCCTGCCCGAGAACCCGATCCTGATCGCGCGCAACATCGGCCCGGCCGAGTTGCTGGACTACGGCCGCAAGCTGAAGGGCATCGTGCTGGAGGAAGGCTCGGTCGGCAGCCACGCCACCGTGGTGGCGCGCGCGCTGGCGATCCCGCTGGTGATCAACGCGCGCCGGATCACCACCGAGGCGCTGAACGGCGACACGATCCTCGTGGACGGCGAGCAGGGCGTCGTGCACCTGCGCCCCGACGACACGGTGCAGGCCGCCTTCCGGGACAAGATGGCGATGCAGGCCAAGGCGCAGGAGCGCTATGCCTCGCTGCGCGACCTGCCGGCCGAGGCGCTGTGCGGCACGGTCGTGCGGCTGGACATGAACGCCGGGCTGATGGCGGACCTGCCGTCGCTCAAGGGCTCGGGCGCTTCGGGCGTGGGCCTCTTCCGCACCGAGTTGCAGTTCCTCGTCCGCTCGAAGGTGCCGCGCCGGGGCGAGCTGGCGGCGCTCTATGCCCGGGTGATGGATGCCGCCGAGGGGCGGCGGGTGGCCTTCCGCCCCCTCGACATCGGGTCGGACAAGGTGCTGCCCTACATGAAGCCGACCGAGGAGCCGAACCCGGCGCTGGGCTGGCGGGCGATCCGCGTCGGGCTCGACAAGCCGGGCGTGATGCGGATGCAGTTGCAGGCGCTGATCCGCGCCGCGAACGGGCGGCCGCTGACCGTGATGTTCCCTTTCATCGCGCAGCTCGAGGAATTCACCCAGGCACGCGACCACCTGATGCGCGAGCTGGACCGCGAGGCGGCGCTGGGCCGGGTGCTGCCCGAGACGGTGGAAGTCGGCGCGATGCTGGAGACGCCGTCGCTGGCCTTCGCGCCCCGGCATTTCTTCGAGCTGGCGGATTTCATCTCGATCGGCGGCAACGACCTGAAGCAGTTCTTCTTCGCCGCCGACCGCGAGAACGAGCGGGTGCGGCGGCGCTATGACACGCTGAACACCTCGTTCCTGAGCTTCATCGAGCAGATCGTGGCGCGCTGTGCCGAGACGGACACGCCGCTGTCGTTCTGCGGCGAGGATGCCGGCCGGCCGATCGAGGCGCTGGCGCTGACGGCGATGGGCCTGCGGGCGCTGTCGATGCGTCCGGCCTCGATCGGGCCGGTCAAGCACCTGCTCAGGCGCTCGGACCTGCGCGAGGTGCGCGCCGTGATCACAGAGGCGCGCGAGATGGGCGCGATGACGGTGCGCCCGGCGCTGATGGACTGGCTGAAGCGGCAGGGCTGAGCGGGCGCCCTGCCGGGGGCCGGGCTCAGTAGCCCGACTGCTGGATCAGGAGGCGCGTGCGGCGGGTCAGCGCGTCGCTGTTGCCGACGATCGAGATGTCGTCGCAGAGCTCGGCGGCGATGTACTCGGCCACGTCGCGCGGCATCGCGGGGCGCACCTGCTGCAGGAAGTCCGCGAACTCGGCGCGCGAGCTGTTGATCAGCTCCCACGTCGGGACGGGACCGCGCTCGCAGGGATTGCGGAAAACGAAGCTGGAGGTCTGCTGGGCGCTCGCGGCGGTCGCCCCGAGGGTGGCGGCGGCGAGGGCGGCAAGAAGAAGGGGGCGCATGGCTGGGACTCCGGTCACTGGACGGCGTTTGGTCCAGTCATGCGCCGCCGGGCCCCGCCGATCAAGCCACGAGCCGTGGACAGTCTGTTGACGGCCCCGCCATCGTTTCAGCCGGCGACCTCGATCGGCGGCAGCGCCGGCGGCGCGGCGGCGGGCGCCGGCGACCGGGTCGTGGTCTGGCAGGCGGCGAGCAGGGCGAGGGTCGCTAGGACGAGGGTCAGGCGCATGGGGCGTCTCCGGCACGGGATC
>JAOARA010000245.1 GCA_025211115.1 Roseicyclus sp.
AGGTAGGAGAGCGGCTTGTCCTTGCGGGTCAGGTAGTCGAGGGCCGTGGCCAGCAGCGCGTGTTTCTGGACATCGGCGAGGTTCCCCGCGTGGTAGGCGTGCTGGTAGGAGAGCATCCTACCACATCCTCTTCGGCGCTTCGGTCGGATAGCTCAGGTCATAGCCCTCGGCGTCGAACGCGGCGTCGCGTTCCTTGATGAACTGCCCTGCCGTGGGCAGGTCCGCGCTGTCGTCGCCGCGGGTCCAGAGGCCCGAGCGCATCAGCGCCTTGGCGCATTGGAAATAGACCTCCGCCACGGTCAGGACGATCACCACCTTGGGGTGTTTGCCGCCCTGTTCGAAGCTGCCGGTCACGGCGGGGTCGTCGGTCAGCACGGCGCGCCCGTTGACGCGCACGACGTTGAGCGAACCGGGGACCATGAACAGGAGCGAGGCGCGCCCGTCGCGGACGATGTTGCGCAGGCCATCGAGGCGGTTGTTGCCGCGCCAGTCGGGCAAGAGAAGCGTGCGGTCATCCGCGATGCGCACCACCGGGCCGTCGTCGCCGCGGGGGCTGGCGTCGGTGCCCTCGGGGCCGACGGTGGAGAGGATGCAGAAGCGCGCGGCCCCGATCCACTGCCGGTAGAGCGGTGTCAGGGCCGGTGCGACCTTGGTCAGCGAGGCCGGGACGGGCGCGTCGTAGAGCGCGTCGAGTGCTGCGATGTCTTCAAGGATGCGCATGGAACCCGGCCTCTGCCATGAGGGCGTCCGACGCCGTTTCGACCTCGGTCTCGAGGCGCGCCATGAACGCGTCGCGCGGCAGGCCCGGCGGGATCGGCGGCAGGAACTCGACCACCGCAAGACCCGGTTTGCGCAGGAGGCCGTGGCGCGGCCAGAAGACGCCGACATTGGTGGCCACGGGCACGCAGGGCTGGCCCAGCTGCTCGTAAAGCGCGCCGGTGCCGATCTTGTAGGGCCGCGCGACGCCCGGCGCGACGCGGGTGCCCTGCGGGTAGATGATCAGCTGGCCGCCCTGCTGGCGGCCCGATTTCACATCGGCCAGCATCTTGGCGATGGCCGCGCCGCGCTTGCCGCGGTTGACCGGAACCGAGCCGATGCGCAGCGCGTACTGGCCGAAGAGCGGGGTGTAGATCAGCTCGCGTTTCATGATGAACTTGCCGCGGGGGACGGCGTTGTAGATCATCAGGATGTCGAGAAAGCTCTGGTGTTTGGCGGCGATCATCACCTCGCCCGTCGGGGGCGTGCCGCGGACCTCGGTCCTGAGGCCGGTCATCCATGCGAGCGTCCAGAGCACCCAGCGGCAATAGGCGTGGCAGGCGGCATGTGCGCCCGCGGACGACATCACCGCCCAGGGGAAATAGGCGACGGCGAGGACCACCATCGCCACGTACATCTGGCCGATGAAGAGGATCGAGCGGAGATATTGCATCAGCGCAGCCCCTTGAGCGTGCGAAAGGCCGCGATGCGGGTCGCCCAGAAGGCGGTGACGGCGGCGAGGATCGGGATGACGGCGGGCCAGAGCCAGCCCGCGCCGGTGAAGCCGAGACCGGTGAGAAACGCGCCTTCGGCGGCGGCACGGGGCAGGAGCGCGATGGCAATGGTTCCGAGGCCCGCGCCAAGCGCGGCCCCGCTGAGCGCGCGGCGGGTGAAGCGGCGCACGAAGGCGCGGGCGATGTAGCTGTCGCGCGCGCCGACAAGGCGCAGGACGCGGATCACCTGTTCGTTCGAGGCCAGCGCGGCCTGGGCCGCCAGCGTGACCATGGCGGCGGTCGATGCGAGGATCAGCGACAGCGCCAGCCAGCCCAGCAGGCGCAGCCGGTCGGCGGCCTCGACCAGCGGGCGGCGCCAGCGGGTGTGATCGTCGAGCACCGCGCCCGGCGCCTCGGCGGCAAGGCGCTGGCGCAGGCCGTCGGCGTCGTAGCCGTCGGGGGTCTCGATGACCTCGATCAGGCGCGGCACCGGCAGGTCGCCGATCGGCAGGTCGGGGCCGAACCAGGGTTCGAGCAGCGCGCGCTGTTCGTCGTCGGAGAGGGCGCGGGCGCTGTCGACGCCGGGGGTCTGTTCCAGAACGGTCAGGACCGTCCAGGTCTGCGCCTCGAGCTCGGCGGCGGGGGCCGAGAGGCGGATGGTGGAGCTTTGCGCCAGCGCGTCCGACCAGCGGTCGGCCAAGCGGCCCGAGGCCAGCGACAGCGCCAGCGCGAAGACCGCGAGAAAGGCCATGGCCCCCGACACGGCGACGGTGAGCTTCGCGGCCTGCCCGCTGCGGGGCACCACGAGGGCGGCCTGCGCTTCGCCCCTGACCAGCGCGATGATGTCGCCCACGAGGCTCACAGGTCGGCCCCCGCGGCGCTGAGACGCCCGCCCGCAAGGCGCAGCACGCGGGCCTGCACCTGCGCCTTGGCGGCGCGGATCAGCGCAAGGTCATGGGTGGCGATCAGCACGGTCTTTCCCATGCGGTTCAGCTCGGTCAGCAGGTGCAACAGGCGCAGCGACATCTCCCAGTCGACGTTGCCGGTGGGCTCGTCCGCAAGGATCAGGTCGGGGTCCATGATGATGGCGCGGGCCAGCGCGGCGCGCTGCCGTTCGCCCCCCGACAGCTCGGGCGGCCGCGCCTCGGCGCGCGCGCCAAGCCCGACCCATGCCATCAGCTCGGTCAGGTTGGCCTCTTGCCCGAGGCCGTGGCGACCGGCGACCATCAGGGGCAGGGCGATGTTCTCGCGCACCGTCAGGTGGTCGAGGAATTCGCAATCCTGGTGAACCACGCCGATCCTTTGCCGGGTCAGCGCGATCCGGTCGCGGTCCAGCGCGGCGGCGTTTTCGCCGAAGATCGAGACCTGCCCGCCGGTCGGCACAAGCTCGGCGTAGCAGAGTTTCAGCAGCGTGGTCTTGCCCGCCCCCGAGGGGCCCGTCAGGAAGTGGAACGAGCCGGGCGCAAGCCGAAGGGAAAGATCCGACAGGATCGGCTGTGCCCCGTAGCCATAGGCGACGTCCTGCATGTCGATCACGGGTTGGCGCTCCTTGCCGCTTGCCGCGCCCCTCATGCAACGGATGGCGCGGCGTTGCAATCGGCAGGCGCGGCGAAACCCTTGGAATGCTTGGGGGGCGCTGATACAAGTTCGCTGGTTCAACGAGTGCCGACTGCGCCCATAGGGGGGCATCGGACCGAACGGGGGCGAGCGACGACACATGCGGCTGACCTGTCCGAATTGCAGTGCGCGTTACGAGGTGGCCGACAGCATGATCCCGCCCGAGGGGCGGGACGTGCAGTGTTCGAACTGCTCGACGACATGGTTCCAGCCGGGACGGCGGACCGACGTGGCCCCCGCGGTGCGGGTCGAGCGGCCAGCGCCAGAGGGGCCCGCGGCCGCGCCCGCGGCTTCCGGACGGGCCGCGACCGAGGTCTCCGCACCGCCCGCGCCACCTGCGCCGGAGCCTGAGGACCGCGCCGGCGGCACGGCCGAAGCGCACGGTGCGGCGGCGGCCGCCGTGGTGCCGCCCGGTGTGCAGGCCCCGCCCGAAGCCCCGACTGAGGCCCCTCCGCCCCCGCGGCAGCGCCGCGAGATCGACCCCGAGGTGCGCGACATCCTGCGCGAGGAGGCCGAGCGCGAGGCCCGGTTGCGGCAGGCCGAGGCCGCGCCGGTGGAGACGCAGGGCGAGATGCCGCTCTCCGAAGAGCAGGACGACGCGAACCGGGCGCGGCGGCGTGCGGAACTGGACGCGGCGAAGGACGCTTTTGCGCCCGATGCCTCGGCCCCGGCGGCGCGGGACCTGTTCCCGGATATCGACGAGATCAACTCGACCCTGCGCGACACCCGCGACCGGTCGGGCACCGAGCAGGACGCGACGGATATCGACACGCTCGACACCGCGCCGCGTCGGCGGCGGGGCACCCGGATCGGGTTCCTGCTGGCCATCGCGCTGGCGGCGGGGGCGGCGGGTGTCTATGGCAATACCGAGCGGATCGCCCTGTATCTGCCTGAGGCCGCCCCGGTGCTGGATCGGTTCGAGACGGCGGTGGACGGCGCGCGGTTCTGGCTCGACGATCTTGCGCGCGGGTTGGTCGAGGCCGCGGGCGGCGCGTGATCCTGCCCTGAGCCCTGCCGCTCAGAACTGGTCGAGCAGGCGGCGCAGGTAGTCGCGTTCGACCTCGGGGCGGTCCTGTTCCGCGGAGCGTTGGCGCAGCTCGTCCAGCAGCTCGCGCGCGCGGCGCGAGGCCTCTTGCCGGTCGCCCATCGCCTCTTCCGAGCCGAAGCTGCCCGAATTGCCCGCCTGCCGTCCCAGCGGATCCTGCAAGGGGCGGTCGGGGGCCATGTTGCCCTCGGCCTGTCCTTGTCCCGGCTGTTCGCCGGTCTGTTCCTGCGCCAGCGCGCGGCCCAGTTCGCTCATGCCTTCGCGCAGCGCCTCGAGCGCCTCGGATTGCGCGTCGAGCGCGCCGGCGATGTCGCCGTCTTCCAGAAGGCCCTCGGCCTCTTCCATGGCGCGGCCGGCGCGGTCGAGCTGGCGCTGCGCCTCGTCGCCGGCCTCGGTGCCGGTGCCGGGCAGGCGGCCCTGCTGCTGCTCGAGCAGGCGGCGCAGCGCCTCCTGCCGTTCGGCGAGCGTCATGCCCTCGCCGTTCTCGCCGCCCTGTGCCTGCCCCTCGGGCGCGCCGTCGCGGCCGCCGCTGCCGGGCTGCTGCTGGCCCTGTTGGCCCTGACCCTGCTGGCCGGGTTGGCCCGGCTGTTGGCCCTGCTGGCCCTGTTGGCCGGGCTGCTGGCCGGGCTGGGGGCGGCCGGGGTTGAGGCGATCCTGCAGCTCGCGGAAGGCGTCGTCGCTGAGATCCTGCTGGTTGCGGAGCGTGTCCTGCAGCCCCTCCATCGCCTGTTCGCCGGGCGTCCGCGGCCCGTCGCCGCCTTCGCCGCCCTGCGTCATCTCCATGTTCTCCAGCATCTGCTGGAGCGCGTTCAGCATTTCCTGCGCCTCGGCCATGCGGCCTTCCTGCATCAGCTCTTCGATGCGGCGCATCATCTCCTCGAGGTCGGCCATGGACATTTCCATGCGCTCGCCGCCGTCGTCGGGCCGATCCTCGCCCGGTTGGGCGTTCTCGGCCAGTTGGCGCATGTAATCGTCCATCGCCTCGCGCAGTTCCTGCATGAGCTGGGCGATTTCCTCGTCGCTGGCACCCTGCTGCATCGCCTCGGACAGGCGTTCCTGCGCGCGGCGCAGCCGTTCGAGCGCGTCGTCGAGGTCGCCGACCTCGAGCTCCATCGCGGCGTTCCAGAGGATCTCGGCCACCTGGTCGCGGGTCTCGGGCGAGATGTTGTCGACCCCGGATTCAAGCCTCCGGATCGCGCTGCGGATCTGCAGGTAGACGCCGTTGTCGAGATCCTCCTCGGGCGACCAGGTGATCGCGCGCAGGATCTGGGCGGCGCGGGTGGCATTCTCGCGCGACCACAGGATGTCGCGGCGCATCTCGATCAGGGCGTTGGCCATCGGGTCGAAGAAGCGGCGGCCGGGCAGGCGGGGGATGTCGTAGCTGACGGTGCCGATCTGGCCCGCCTCGTCGGTCACGGTCAGGACCATGCTGACGGGCAGGTTGGCGAAGGGGTGCTGCGACAGGTCCTCGAGCAGGACCTCGGTGAATTCGGCGCGCGAGCCGCGGAAGGGCATGGGCAGGTCGAGCACCAGCGCCTCGCGCGGTTCGGGATCGACGGCAAGGCCATAGCGGCGGTCGGCGCTGTCGGGGTCGAGCCGGATATGCGCGGTGCCCGAGGTGACGCCGTAATCGTCGGTGGCGGTGAAGGCGAATTGCATCTGGCCGGGCGGTTCGCCCTCGACCTCGCCGTCAAGGGCCACGGCGGGCGCTGCGTCGGCGCGCACGGAGATGTCCCAGCTGCGGCCCATGGGGCCGTTCACGGTGAAGGTGCCGGATTGCTCGACGGTGACGGATTGGGCGTAGGCGTCGGTGTCTTCCGTCGGCATCGGGCCGACATCGGTGGTGATCGAGATGCTGCCCGGCTCGCCGTAGCTGCGGAAGGTGATGCGCGAGCCTTCGGGGGTTTCGAAGCCCTCGGCGGTGATCTCGTTGAGGTAGAGCGACGGCAGGCCGGTGTAGAGCGGCGGCTCGACCCACCCCTCCCACGAGGGGCCGGAGGCGACGGCGGGGCCTGCGCCGAGGGTGACGACATCGCGCATCTCGGTCACGCGGCCGATCGTGCCGAAGAGAAGTGCCATGGCAAGCGCCGTCGCCGCGACGTAGCGCAGCGCGTAGGGGTCCTGCCGCGACAGGCGCAGGTCCGGCTCGGGCGCGCGGGCGGTGGCGGCGCGGGCCTCCATCCTGTGCAGGTGGGCAGCCCAGACGGATTGCGTGGCGGGATCGGAGCCGCCGATGGCGGGCTGGTCGAGCAGGGTCGAGATCGGGCGGCCGGGAAGCGTGCGGTCGAGGCGGTCCAGCGCCTCTTCCCGCGTCGGCATGCGGAAGCGCATCACGCCGCGGGCGATGGTCCACGCGAGGAGGAGGGCGACCACGCCCAGCCCGGCCCAGAGCGCCGTCGGCGGCACTTCTGCCGGCAAGCCGAAGGCGAAGGCCGCGACGGTGGCGAAGATCAGCGACCAGACCGGCCAGAAGGCGCGTGTCGCGCGCTCGGCCACCATGCCGGCACGGGTCAGGCGCAAGGGCCAGATCAGGCGCGCAAGCGCCCGTTCGGCTGGGGAGGTCCGTGTCATGGTCCCTTTCGGGGGCGGAGTGCCCCGTGGGTCATACCCACTCGGGAACTGTATCTCGGTTTATGATCTCGTCAAACGATGGGCGCGCCCGGATGACGGCGACGTGATCGTCCTTGACCAGAACCTCGGGGATCAGGGGGCGCGTGTTGTACTCGCTCGACATGACCGCGCCATAGGCCCCGGCGCTGCGGAAGGCGACCAGATCGCCCTCGGACAGGGGCGGCATCTGGCGCTGCTTGGCGAAGGTGTCGCCCGACTCGCAGACCGGGCCGACGATGTCATAGGGGCGCTGTTCGACGCCCGGCGCGGGTTCGATCACCGGCACGATATCGTGCCACGCGCCATACATCGCGGGGCGGACAAGGTCGTTCATCGCGGCATCGAGGATCAGGAAATCGCGCCCCTCGCCCTCTTTCACGTAGACGACGGAGGAGACGAGGAGACCCGCGTTGCCCGCGATCAGGCGGCCCGGTTCGATCTCGACCTCGACATCAAGGTCGCCCACCACTTCCTTGATGAGGGCACCGTATTCGGTGGGCAGCGGCGGGGCGGTGTTGGACCGCTCGTAGGGGATGCCGAGGCCCCCGCCCAGATCGAGGCGGCGGATGTCGTGCCCCTCGGCCCTGAGCTGGAGCGTCAGCTCCTTCACCTTTTCATAGGCGAGGCGGAAGGGTTCCAGCTCGGTCAGCTGGCTGCCGATGTGGACGTCGATGCCGACCACCTCGATCCCCGGAAGGCTGGCGGCCATGGCATAGACGGCGGGGGCCTTGGCGATGGGGATGCCGAACTTGTTCTCGGATTTGCCGGTGGCGATCTTCTCGTGGGTCTTGGCGTCGACGTCGGGGTTCACGCGGATGGTGATGGGGGCGGTCAGGCCGAGGCCGGTTGCGACCTCGGAGAGCGCGACCATTTCGGGCTCGCTTTCGACGTTGAACTGCCGGATGCCGCCGGTGAGCGCCGTGCGCATCTCCTCGCGCGTCTTGCCGACGCCGGAGAAGACGATCCTGTCCCCCGGCACGCCCGCCGCCTTGGCGCGCAGGTATTCGCCCTGGCTGACCACATCCATGCCCGCGCCCGCCTGGGCCAGGGTTTTCAGGATGGCCTGGTTGGAGGCCGCCTTCATCGCGTAGCAGACCAGGTGGTCGGTGCCCTCCAGCGCCTCA
>JAOARA010000246.1 GCA_025211115.1 Roseicyclus sp.
CGTCTATGCCTCGCCCGATATCGACACGCTCAACGCGCAATACGAGGGCCGCGCGCAGGGCTATACCTATGCCCGCGAGGGGCATCCGAACGCCACGCTGCTGGCGCAGAAGATCGACCTGCTGGAGGGGGCGACGGGGGGCCTCGTCACCGGCTCGGGCATGTCGGCGGTCACCGCGGCGATCATGGGTTTGATGGGGGCGGGGGACCATATCATCGGGGCCGACCAGCTTTATGGCCGGTCGCTGCGGCTGATGCACCAGGACCTGTCGCGTTTCGGCATCGCCACCACGGTGGTGGACCCGACCGACCCCGCGGCGCTGCGCGCTGCGATCCGGCCCGAGACGAAGATGATCCTCGTCGAGGTCGTCTCGAACCCCACGCTGCGCGTGGCCGACATGGAGGGCATCGCCGCCGTGGCGGCGGAGGCCGGCGTGCGGCTGGCCGTCGACAACACCTTCACCACGCCGGTCGGCTACCGGCCCTTCGACCATGGGGCCGATATCGTCATCCATTCGGTGACCAAGCTGCTCGCGGGCCATTCCGACGTGACACTGGGCTATGTCGCGGCGAAAGACCCCGCCGACGCCAAGGCGATCTACGATTTCGCCGTGACCACCGGCCTCACGCCCAGCCCCTATGAATGCTGGCTGGCCGAGCGCGGGCTGATGACCTTTCCGCTGCGCTTCGACCGGGCCGAGGCCAACGCCCGCGCGCTGGCCGACTGGCTGGCGGGCCAGCCCAAGGTGGCCAAGGTGCTCTACCCCGGCCGTGCCGATCACCCCGACCACGCCCGCGCGCAGGCGCTGCTGGGTGGGCGCGACGGCAACATGCTGAGCTTCGCCATCCATGGCGACGAGGCCGCGGCCAACCGCATGGTGCAGGCGATGCCCGAGATGGCCTTTGCCCCCACGCTGGGCGATGTCGGCACGACGCTGAGCCACCCGGCCTCCTCCTCGCATCGCGGGCTGACGCCCGAGGGGCGCGCGGCGCTGGGGATCAGCGACGGGTTCTTCCGCATGTCGGTTGGGATCGAGGATGTGGCGATCCTGATCGCCGATCTGGAGGCCGGGCTGGCCGCGGTCTGAGCCCTCAGAGCGAGTGCAGCGGCGTCGAGCCGTCCAGCACGATCACGTCGAAGTTGAGGGTGGGGGATTGCGCCTCCACCTCGCGGCGGATCAGGTTGGCGCTCGGCAGCCTGTCGACCAGCGCCAGGTACCGCCCGCGATAGCCGCATTGCGTCAGAAGCCGCGCAAGGTCGAGCGCGTCGAAGGCGGGCGTCAGAAGCGGCGAAAGCACGAGGGCAGGGGCCTTGTCCCCGCTCAGGATCTCGTCCGTCACCTCTTCGAAGGGCACGCTGCGGATATAGGAGCGGGGCGAGACGACATGGCGCGGCAGCGCCAGAACGACCTCGACGGTCAGCGCGACGGCAAGCACGCGCTGCGCGGAACTGTCGGTCGGCTTTGCGCCGTCATTCGTTGCCAGACGGCGCCGGTCTCTTCCGTCCATGCTCGGCACCACATGCGGGCAGTGTGCTGAATTTGCGCGTCGCACCAATGGTTTGCATCATGGCTTGCGTCACGCGCGTCACCGCTCTGCCCACCCGGTGACAGGCCTAATTCTACAGGGCTTTGCCGATCTTCGCAAAGGCAACCTTTGCATTTCCATCAATTTTCCCGCAGTTGCCAAGCGGCGCGGAATGCGGCTATGCGACGGGAAACAGGGTCCGGCCTTGCCGGATCGGCCTCGGTCGGGGGGACACCACCGTGAGCGATACGCAACTGGTCGAGTTCATGGCCTCGGTTCCCGAACCGATGCTGCACCTGTCTTCGCAGGGGCAGGTGGATGGCAGCAATGCCGCCGCGCGGGCGGTTTTCGGGGACTGGATCGAGGGGCGCAGCTACGCCACGGTTCTGCGCCAGCCGGCGCTGCTCGGCCGGATCGAGGCGGTTCAGGCGGGCGGGGCGCCGGGCGATGCGCGGATGCAGGTCGCCGACCAGACCGGGGCGACGCAGTTCCGCGTCCTGATCACGCCGGTGGGCGCGCCCGGTCCGCGCGGGCAGCGCGCGCTTTTGCTGCATTTCACCGACATCACCCACCTGCGCGAGGCCGAGGAGATGCGGCGCGACTTCGTCGCCAATGTCAGCCATGAGCTGCGCACCCCGCTCACGGCGGTTCTGGGCTTCATCGAGACCCTGCGCGGCCCCGCCCGCGAAGATGTCGCCGCGCGCGACCGGTTCCTCGGCATCATGGAAGCCGAGGCGCGGCGGATGAACCGGCTGGTGTCGGACCTGCTGTCGCTCAGCCGGGTCGAATCGCAGGAGCGGCAGCGCCCGTCGGGCGATGTCGATCTGCGCGCGGTGCTGGAGGGTGTCATCGCGGCGCTGAAACCGGGTGCCGAGGATCAGAACAGCGCCCTGACGCTCGAGACCCGGCCGGCCGCGCCCGCGCTGCTGATGGGCAACGAGGGGCAGGGGTTCCGCATGCGCGGCGACCGCGACCAGCTGATGCAGGTCTTCCTGAATTTGACCGAGAACGCCCTGAAATATGGCGGCGAGGGACGTCCCGTCACGCTGCGGCTGGGCGGGGAAGAGGGCGCGGGCAGCCTGAAGGGGCCGGTGCTGCGGGTGGATGTGGTGGACCGGGGCGATGGAATCGATCCGTTACATATCCCGCGCCTGACCGAGCGATTCTACCGCGTCGACACCCATCGCAGCCGCGCGATGGGCGGCACGGGGCTGGGGCTGGCGATCGTGAAGCATATCGTGAACCGCCACCGCGGGCGGCTGAGGATCGAGTCGCATCCCGGCCAAGGCAGTGTTTTCTCGGTCATTCTGCCCCCCGAATAGGGGTTTGGCGCGTCTTGCAGCGAGGCTCCGGGCCGGCCCGGACGCCGTTCGTTCGCCCCCGTCATGAAACTGTTACATACCTGTCACAAAAGCGTGTCGCAGGGCCTTTAGGCGGCGTCCCAAGGATGGGTCAACCGGCGCATCCGGGATGTCTGAACACACACCAGGAGAGCATTTCATGTCGCTCGCAAAACTTTCCGTCTCCGTGCTGGCCGTTGCCGCCGTCTCCGCCACGGCCGCCGTCGCACAGAGCCGCGACAACGTGCAGGTCGCAGGGTCCTCGACCGTTCTGCCCTACGCCTCGATCGTGGCCGAAGCCTTCGGCGAGAACTTCGACTTCCCGACCCCCGTCGTCGAATCGGGCGGCTCCTCGACCGGTCTGCGCCGCTTCTGCGAAGGCGTCGGCGAGAACACCATCGACATCGCCAACGCGTCGCGCGCGATCCGCGCCTCGGAAATCGAGACCTGTGCCGCCAACGGCGTGACCGACATCATCGAAGTGCGCTTCGGCTATGACGGCATCGTCTTCGCCTCGGACATCAACGGCCCGTCCTTCGAGTTCACCCAGTCCGACTGGTATCTCGCGCTGGCCGCGAACCTGCCCGTCGACGGCGAAATGGTCGCCAACCCGAACACCAGCTGGGACCAGGTCCGCGCCGACCTGCCCGCGCAGGCCATCGCCGCCTACATCCCCGGCACCCGTCACGGCACGCGCGAAGTGTTCGACGAGAACGTGATCCTGCAGGGTTGCGAAGACAGCGGCGCAATGGCCGCCATGATGGAAATGGGCATGGATGAAGATGCAGCCGAAGAGGCCTGCATGGAAATCCGCGCCGACGGCGTGTCGACCGACATCGACGGCGACTACACCGAGACGCTGGCGCGCATCACCGCCAACCCCGAGGGCATCGGCGTGTTCGGCCTGGCGTTCTACGAGAACAACACCGACCGTCTGCAGGTTGCGACCATGGCCGGCGTCGAGCCGACCGTCGCCAACATCGCCTCGGGCGACTACCCGGTGTCGCGTCCGCTGTTCTTCTACATCAAGGCAGCGCACATCGGCGTCATCCCCGGCCTGAAGGAATACGCGTCCTTCTTCGTCTCCGACGACATCGCAGGCCCCTTCGGCCCGCTGGCGGCCTATGGCCTCGTTGCCGACCCGGAACTGGCCGAGACCCAGGCCGTGATCGAGAACGAAGTTCTCATGGGCGACATGTGATCGTCTGACGACCTACGCGGGGGGCGCCGTTCGCGCGCCCCCTGCACACCATCAGCCGGGCTTTGCCCGGCGCATGATTCACGGGACACCCCTCATGCCGCTACTCTGGATCATCGTGATCGTCCTGTTGCTGGGCGCCGCGGGCTTCGTTCTGGGCCGCCAGCGCGCCGTCGCCAGCGCCGGGGGGGATGCCCGCATCCTGCATTCGCTGCCGAATTACTACGGCACCAACGTTCTTATCCTGTCCGTCGTGCCAGCGCTTCTGGTCATGGCGGTCTGGCTGATCCTTCAGCCCATGGTCATCGAAAGCCGCGTCACCGGCATGATCCCCGAGGCCGCCATCGAAGAGGCCGGGAGCCGCAGCCTCGTGATGTCGGACGTGCGGCGGGTCGCGGACGGGCTTGATACCGCCATCGCCGCGGGGGCGCTGACCCCCGAACAGGCGCGCGGCATGCGCACCGAACTCACCGATGTGCGCGCCCGGCTGGGCGAGGTCGGCGTCGCGCTCGGCGGCGACGTGTCCGCCGAGGTGCTGGCCGCCGCGCAAAGCTATCGCGGGCTGAAGCGCAGCGGAAACCTGATGATGACCGTGGCGGTGCTGGCCCTCGCCGCGCTCGGGCTGGCCTATGGTTATACCCGCACCAACCGCGAGTTCCGCGCCCGCAACGCGGTCGAGGTGGCGATCCTCGCCATCCTGATGCTGGCCTCGACCATCGCCATCCTGACCACGGTCGGCATCGTCTTCTCGATGCTGTTCGAGACCTTCAACTTCTTCGAGCTCTACCCGTGGCGCGAGTTCTTTTTCGGCCTTGAATGGCGGCCCAGTTTCGAGGGCGGTTCGGACCTTGGTCTGATCCCGCTGCTTTGGGGCACGCTCTATGTGTCGGTGATCGCGCTGCTGGTGTCGGTGCCCATCGGGTTGTTCGCGGCGATCTACATGGCGGAATACGCGGGCAAGCGGATGCGCGCGGTTGCCAAGCCGCTGCTCGAGATCCTCGCCGGCATCCCGACGATCGTCTATGGCCTCTTCGCGCTGATCACGGTGGGCCCGCTGCTGCGCGATTACTTCGCCGCGCCGCTGGGGCTTGGCTCTTCCTCGTCGTCGGTGATGACGGCGGGTGTTGTGATGGGCATCATGCTGATCCCCTTCGTCTCGTCGCTGTCGGATGACATCATCAACGCGGTGCCGCAGTCGTTGCGCGACGGCTCCTACGGGCTGGGCGCAACGCAGTCGGAAACCGTGCGGCAGGTGATCCTGCCCGCGGCCCTGCCGGGCATCGTGGGCGCGGTCCTGCTGGCGGCCTCGCGCGCCATCGGCGAGACGATGATCGTGGTGCTGGGGGCAGGGGCCGCCGCGGCGCTGTCGCTCAACCCGTTCGAGGCGATGACGACCGTCACCGTCAAGATCGTCGGCCAGCTGACGGGCGATACCGATTTCTCCAGCCCCGAGGCGCTGGTCGCCTTTGCGCTGGGGCTGACCCTCTTTGTCCTCACGCTGGGGCTGAACGTTCTCGCGCTCTACATCGTGCGCAAATACCGGGAGCAGTACGAATGACCGACGCGACCGCTGGCAGCGCGCCCAAGACGCCCGCACGCTCCCTTTTCGCCGAGGACGCCCGCACCAAGCGCCGCAACCGCGCCGAGGCCCGCTTTCGCGCCTACGGGCTGGCGGCCGTGGTAATCGGCATCCTGGCGCTGGTGATGCTCCTGGTCTCGATCCTGTCGAACGGGCTGTCGTCCTTCCGGCAGACCTATGTCACCTTCCCGGTCGAGCTGGCCGAGGCGCGGCTGGACCCGCAGGGCAACCGCAACCCCGAAGAGATGGCCGCGGTCACAACCTTCGGCTACCTGCCGGTGATGGCGATGGCCTTTATCGAGCATGTGGACGAGATGGGCATCGAGCATGACCTGAGCCCGCAGGAAATGGCCGCGATGATCTCGGGCGAGGCGCCTGCGCAGCTGCGCGCGATGGTGCTGGCGAACCCCGATCTCGTGGGCCAGACCGTGACGCTCGAGCTGCTGGTGAACGGGCGGATCGACGGCTATTTCAAGGGCCGCGTCACGATGCAAAGCGCCGAGCGCGACAACAACGTGACGCCGGGCCAGCTGGTGCTGGCGCAGGCGCTGGCGGACGCGGGCGCGATGGAGACGCGCTTCAACTGGAACTTCATCACCTCGCCCGACGCCTCGGGCCAGCGCCCCGAAGCGGCCGGTCTCGGCGTGGCGATCATCGGGTCCTTCTACATGATGCTGGTGGTGTTGGCACTGGCGCTGCCCATCGGGGTCGCGGCCTCGATCTATCTCGAGGAGTTTGCGCCGAAGAACCGGCTGACCGACATCATCGAGGTGAACATCTCGAACCTTGCCGCCGTGCCGTCCATCGTCTTCGGCATCCTCGGGCTTGCGATCTTCATCAACTTCGCGGGCCTGCCGCAATCGGCCCCCATCGTGGGCGGGCTTGTCCTGACGCTGATGACGCTGCCCACGATCATCATCGCCACGCGGGCATCCTTGCGCGCCGTGCCGCCCTCGATCCGCGAGGCGGCGCTTGGGGTGGGCGCCTCCAAGATGCAGGCGGTCTTTCACCATGTCCTGCCGCTGGCCGCCCCCGGCATCCTCACCGGCACGATCATCGGCCTGGCACAGGCGCTGGGGGAAACCGCGCCGCTGCTGCTGATCGGGATGGTCGCCTTTGTCCGCGAATACCCCGCGGCCCCGCTGGACGGGCTGTTCGACCCGGCCTCGGCGCTGCCGGTGCAGGTCTACCAG
>JAOARA010000247.1 GCA_025211115.1 Roseicyclus sp.
CCAGCCGAACGGCTCTTCGATCTTCTTTCGGTGCTTCTGGGACAAGGCATATCCCTCGTGTCGGGTCGTGCGTCCGTCGTGTCAACGCCGACTTAACTTTCCCCAAAAGTGCCGAAGTAAAATTCCCCACTACGGCGGTCGCGGCGATCAGCCGGTTTCAGTGATCGGCGCCTCCATTTTGGTTTTTTGGCGGCCGTCCTCGGCGCTTGGGCGGCGGTGGCGGCGCGATGGGAGCATTCGCTCTGACATGCTCTGGAATGAGGTCGGCATGGGCGCGCAGCCGGTAGCTGGCCCCTTCGATCTGGATGACGACGGCATGATGCAGGAGGCGATCCAACAAGGCTGTCGCGACGACCGGGTCACCGAACACCTCGCCCCATTCGGCGAAGCCCCGGTTGGACGTCAGGATCATGGCACCTTTTTCGTAGCGGGCGTTAACGAGTTGGAAGAACAGGTTGGCGCCGCCGGTGGTGATGGGCAGATAGCCGATCTCGTCGACGATGAGCAGCGAGGCCCGGGCATAGAACCGGATCTTCTCAGCCAGCCGTCCCTCCCGTTCAGCCTGGGTCAGCGCCGAGATCAGTTCCGCCAGAGTGGCACGGTAGACGCTTCGCCCGGCCTTGACGGCCGCGACGCCGAGCGCGGTGGCGAGATGGCTTTTGCCGGTGCCAGGCGGCCCGAGGAAGTGAACGATCTCGGCCCGCCGAATGAAGTCGAGCTGGGCCAAGGCGGCGATCCGCTCCCGGTCGAGGGAAGGCTGGAAGCGGAAGTCGAAGCCTTCGAGCGTCTTGACCGGCAGCAGCTTGGCCGTGCGGAGGGCGACATCGATCCGGCGCGTCTCACGGGTGGCGTATTCCTCGCTGAGCAGCCCGTCGATCGCCTCGATCGCGGTGATCTCGCCGGTCTCGAGTTGCCGCAATGTGTGATCGAGCGCCTCGAGCGCACGCGGCATCTTCAGGCCGACAAGGGCACCGCGGATACGGTCCAGTAGATCGGTCATGAGTGCGCCCCCGTTGCGGCCAGACGGCGGCCAACCGCATCATAGAAGTCGAGTGGACGCCGTAGCCCTTGCGATGGCGACGGCGGTGTCGCCCTCCTCGGCGGCGCCTTGCGATGCGTGGGATCGACACGGCGGCGGGCTTTGCCCTCCAGCACCGGATGGCGCGCGATCAGTTGCCCGTCCTCGAAGATCCGAAGCTCCTCGGCGTGATGCTGGACCTCGAGGGTCCTGCGGCGGGTGGTGTCGGGCACGGAATAGAAGTTTCCGCCGACCGAGATCATCCCCTCCTTGCTCACCCGTCGCTCGACCGTCAGCACGGCGCTGTAAGGGATCGCCGGAAGTGGCTTCAGGCTGGGCCGTTCTTCGGCGAAGGCTGCGTCCACCACCCGCCGGGTCGTGGCATGAACCCGCGGATTTGCGACTTCCGTCCGCCAGGCCTCGAACTGGGCGTTGAGGTCGTCGATGTTGCGGAACGTGCGGGCCAGGAAGAAGTCCTGCCGGATATAACGGAACGGCCGCTCGACCTTGCCTTTGGTCTTTGCCCGATACGGCTGGCAGGCCCGCGGCACTGCGCCGTAATGGTTCAGCAACGCAACCAGCGCGGCGTTGTAGGTGACCACCCCGGCCTCGTCTTCGCCGATCACCGCCGTCTTCATCCGGTCGTAGAGGATCTCCTCCGGCACCCCATCGAGCGCCGAGAAGGCCGCGATGTGGCAGCGCAAGACCGATTGCAGGTTCTGGCTGGCGACGAACCGGCCCCAGAGCCAGCGACTGTGGCCAAGCACCAGCGAGAACAGCCAGACCTTGCGAACCACGCCTGGCTCGTCGGTGAACTCCACCGTGAACTCCGCGAAGTCGACCTGGGCCTGCTTGCCCGGCGGCGTCTCGAAACGCCGCTCGAACGGGGCCTGCCGCGCCGGGCGCACCTCGCGCAGGAAGTCCGTCACCGCAGTGTAGGCCCCCTCATAGCCCAGCTCCCGGATCTCGCGCAGGAGCCGCGCGCCGCTGAGATCGGGAAAGGCCTGCACGCGTTCCTGCAGGTAGCGCTCATAGGGCTCGATCACCCGCGACCGCGGCTGGCGCGGCCCGTAAACCGGAGCCTCCAACCCCAGCTCGAGATACTTCCGCACGGTCTTCCGGTCGCAGCCAACCTTCCGCGCGATCGCGGTGATGCTGAGACCCTGCTTCTTCAAATCATGGATCAAGACGATCTCCCTCAGTCCTTTCACCTGCCTGCCCCTGTCGTTCTCCACTCGGAGCATCAGGCCTGTGTCCCGCGTCAGGGCCAATTCCGAATAAACAAGCTTCGGAATTGGCCCTGACGCTCATGTCTGGGGAAAATTCAAACGGCGGTTTTGGGGAGATTACGTCCGGCGGTTACACTTATCTTCCTGGCCATCCGAAACTTCGAAAAGGGCGGCCGCGCCGTCCGGGAATGGGTTGCCGCCCGCAATCAGCTGGCCATAATGTTCGGCGAGCGCTTCGACGCCTGAACGTATC
>JAOARA010000248.1 GCA_025211115.1 Roseicyclus sp.
CCCCCCCCCCCCCCCCCCCCCCCCCCCCCCCCCCCCCCCCCCCCCCCCGCCGCCCGCCCCGCCCCCCCCCCGGCGACGCCGCAGGCGGCGCAACCCCTTGTCAGCCCCGCGCGGGCCGGTTGATCAGGATCAGGCCGGCGGCCACCAGCACCAGCGCCACTCCGATCTCCCACCCCACCTGTTCACCCAGCAGGCTCCAGCCGAGAAACACGCCAAAGACCGGCGACAGGAAGCTGAAGGCCGCGACCGAGGCCGCCGGGTAGATCGACAGAAGCCAGAGCCAGAACAGGAACCCCGCCGAGACGATCACCACGATCTGAAAGGCCAGCGCGCCCCAATGGATCAGCTCCGGCCCCCTGAGCAGCGGCCCGAAGAGCGCGGCCGCCAGCAACAACAGCGGCGCGGAAACGGCCAACTGCCACAACAGCTGCACCTCGGGCCGCACCGTCCTGAGCCGCGAGGCCTTGGCCAGGAGCGCGATCCCCGCCCAAGCCAGCGCCGCCACCAGCGCGCAGAGATCCCCGATCAACGAGGCCTCGCCCCCCGCCCCGTCGCGCCGCGTGATCGCCAGCACCACGCCGCCGAAGGCCAGCGCAAGGCCCGCGCCCTTCACCTGCGTGATCCGCTCGCCGGGGATCAGCACATGGCCGAGAAGCGCCAGCCAGACCGGCATGGAATAGAAGATGATCGAGGTGCGCGTGACCGTCGTCAGGTCGAGCGCCACGAAAAGGCAGATGAACTCCACCGCGAAACAGGCCCCCATGGCGAGGCCCGCGCGCCATGTCCCCGGCGCGACCTCGACCGCGATGCCGCGGGCCTTCATCCAGGCGAAGATGCAGAGCGCGCCCCCGATGGACCGGAGGGCCGCGAAAAAGACCGGCTGCAACCCCTCGTTGCCGACCGCGATCACCACTTGGTTGAAGGCCAGGAGCGCCGCGAAGACGGTCAGCCCCGCCGCGCCGAAGGCGTCGATCCGGTCTTTCTGCGGCATGATGCGCTCTCCCCTTCCCAGCCGTCTCGCCCCGCCGCCCGGCCAAGTCAAGCGGGGTGCCCGGAACGGGTTTTCCGGCGCGCATAAATCCCCTAAACGTGTCGCCCACGACAGCAGCGCCGGGGGGCCGCCCATGGGGGACACGATCGAGGCACGGTGCGAGGCCAAGGGCCTGCGCATGACCGAGCAGCGCCGCGTCATCGCGCAGGTGCTGGAGGCCTCCGAAGACCACCCCGATGTCGAGGAGCTTTACGCCCGCGCCTCAAGCCGCGACCCGCGCATCTCCATCGCCACGATCTACCGCACGGTGAAGCTTTTCGAGGAATCGGGCATCATCGACCGGCTCGAATTCGGCGACGGCCGCGCCCGCTACGAGGATGCCGAGCGCGACCACCACGACCACCTGATCGACATGAACTCGGGCGAGGTGATCGAGTTCTGCGACCCCGAGATCGAGGCCCTTCAGGAAAAGATCGCCGAGAAGCTCGGCTACCGGCTGAAGGGCCACAAGCTCGAGCTTTACGGCGTGCCGATCCGCAAGAAGGGCTGACGCCTCAGTCCGCAGCCCCGCCCGCGAAAGCGTTGCCGGTCTTCCAGTCGCAGGGCGCCTCCTGCATCTCCAGGTGCAGCCGGTCGCCGGTATAGGCATGGGCCGCGGCCATGGCGTCATCCAGCTCGATCCCCAGACCCGGCGCGGAGGGGGCTTCGACAAAGCCCTCCTCGACCTGCGGGCGGCCACGGACCAGTGTCTTGTGAAACGGCGTCTCGATGGCCTCGACCATCAGCAGGTTCGGGCAGGTCACGCCGAGATGCACGTTGGCCGCCCATTCCACCGGCCCCGCGTAGAGATGCGGCGCGATCTGAGCGCCGTGGCTTTCGGCCAGAAGCGCGATCTTGCGCCCCTCCCAGATGCCGCCCGCGCGCCCCAGCGCCGGTTGCACGATCCGCACACCCGCGCGCAGCACGGCGGCGAACTCCATCTTGCCGCAGAGCCGCTCGCCCACCGCCACGGGGATCGAGGTGCCGCGCGCCACCTCGGCCAGCCCCGCGATGTCGTCGGGCGGGATCGGTTCCTCGAACCAGAGGGGATCGTGCGGCTCCAATGCCTTGGCCAGCCGGATCGCATGGCCCGGCGTGAACTGCCCATGCGTGCCGAAGAGAAGGTCGGCGCGGTCACCCACGGCGGCCCGGATCTTTTCGCAGAAGAGCGCCGAGCGGCTGATGTCGGAGCCCGCGGGCGCGTGCCCGCCGCGGATCGTGTAGGGGCCGGCAGGGTCGAATTTCACCGCGGTCCAGCCCTCGGCCAGCCGTGCGGCCGCCGCCTCGGCCTGCGCGTCGGCGTCGATCCAGAAGCGCCGCAGCTCCCCCTCGGGCGCGCCGTCCGCGGGGTAGAGGTAGGTATAGGCGCGCAGTCTCTCGTTCATGCGCCCGCCCAGAAGCGCCCAGACCGGCCGGTCACGCATCTTGCCGAGAATGTCCCAACAGGCCATCTCGAGCCCCGCGAAGGCGCCGAAGACCGTGGGGTCGGGCCGCTGGGTGAAGCCCGAGGACCAGGCGCGGCGCGACATCAGCTCGATGTTCTCGGGGCTTTCGCCCTCCATGTGGCGGGCGAA
This sequence comes from Roseicyclus sp., assembly GCA_025211115.1. Taxonomy (GTDB): domain Bacteria; phylum Pseudomonadota; class Alphaproteobacteria; order Rhodobacterales; family Rhodobacteraceae; genus Roseicyclus. The sequence goes on from JAOARA010000248.1 coordinate 2,605, forward strand.
GACATCGGCGATGACGGCCTGCATGGCGGTATGGCCCACGCCCGCGGCATAGACCTCGCCCAGCCCCGTGATGCCGCAGGCGGTGGTGATCCGGACGATCAGCCAGTAGCGCCCGCCCCAACCGGGGGGCGGGGGGGCGATGGCGAAGGTTTCGAGGGAGGCGAGTTTCATCTGCGTGGCTCCGCTTGGCCGATGCTGTGCTGGTGGGGGGCTCCGCCCCCCGGTCGGGCTGCGCCCGCCCTCCCCCCGCCGTATTTTCGGGAAGATGAAAGGGGGCGCGCGTTAACCTTGATGAGGGGTTAAGGTGAGGACGTTGCGGCGGGCCTGTCCGCGGTTGGTGTCGGCGATGGCGGCGTTGATCTGCTCGAAGGGCCAGCGCCGCGAGATCAGCGCGTCGAGTTCGAGGCGGCCCTGCGCGTGCAGGTCGACCATCCAGGGGATATCGCGCGCCAGCACCACGTCGCCCATCAGCGTGCCGCGGAGGCCCTGCCCGAGGGCGGCGAGGATCACCGGCTCGTAGGCCGAGGTTTCGCCCGTGTGGGGCATGCCCCCCGCATAGGCCGTGCCGCCGGGGGCCATGAGGCGCAGGGCCACGTCATAGGCGGGGATCGCGCCGACGGTGACGAAGACATGATCGGCGAGCCGCCCCCCGGTGATCGCTGCCAGCGCCTTCCACGGCTTGGGGTCGGTCGCCGGGATCGTGTCGGTCGCGCCGAAGGCGCGGGCATCGTCGAGTTTCGAGGGCTCGAGGTCCATCGCCACGATCCGCGCCGCCCCTGCCAGCCGCGCGCCCTGCACCGCGTTCAACCCGACGCCGCCCGCGCCGATCACCACGACCGTCTCGCCGGGGCGCACGCGGGCGGTGTTGACCACCGCGCCCAGCCCCGTAGGCACGCCGCAGGCCAGAAGGCAGCCGGTGTCCGGCGCCATCCCCTCACCGAGCGGGGCAACCTGGCTTTGGTGGACCACCACCTTTTCGGCGAAAGCGCCGCACTCCATCGCGGCATGGACGGGCGCGCCCGTCTCATCCGTCAGCTTGGGCGCGGCCGCGCCCTTGGCCCCGCAGTGGACGGGCCGCCCGCCCGCGCAATCGGGGCAGGTGCCGCAGGAGCGGATCAGCGTGATCAGCACCCGTTCGCCGAGGCTCCGCTGCCCGGTGCCCTCGCCCAGCGCGGTGATCCGCCCCGCCGCCTCGTGCCCGTAGACCGCCGGAAGCGCGCCGCCCCAGGCCCCCTCCATGTAGGAGATGTCGGAATGGCAGATCGCCACCGCCTCGATCTCGACCTCGATCTCGCCCGGTCCGGGGTCGCGCAGCGTGAGCGTCTCGATCTCCAGCGGTGCGCCGAAGGCCCGGCACACCGCGGCGCGGATGGTGGATGGCATGGCGCGTCTCCCCTGTTCTCTCTCCCGCGCCCATCCTTGCATGTTCACCCGCGGCGGCAAGGCGAAATGCCGTCATCCCGCACGCCGCCCGCGGCATGGCACGGCTTGCGATGCGCCGCGGCTTGGCGCAGAACCGGGGAAAACCGCGGGAGGGAGACGGGAATGGACAGCCTCGACCTGGGCGATGTCGCCCTGCATTACGCCGACACCGGGCCACGGGACGCGCCCGCGCTGGTCTTCGCCAATTCGCTCGGCACCGATTTCCGGCTCTGGGACGGCATCCTGCCGCATCTGCCCGCGGGTCTGCGCGTGATCCGCTACGACAAGCGCGGCCATGGCCTGTCGACCTGTCCGCCCGCGCCCTATTCAATGGGCGCGCTGGTGCATGACGCCGAGCGGCTGCTGGATACCCTGGAGGTGCGCGATTGCGTCTTCGTGGGCCTGTCGATCGGCGGCATGATCGCGCAGGGGCTGGCGGCCAAACGGCTCGACCAGGTGCGCGCGGTGGTGCTGTCGAACACCGCGCCCAAGATCGGCACCCGCGCCATGTGGGAAGAGCGCATCGCCATGGTCGAGACCCAAGGCCTCGGGGCCATGTCGGGCGCGATCATGGAGCGCTGGTTCTCGCGCGAGTTCCGCGAAAGTCCCGCCGTGACCCCCTGGCGGCGCATGGTCGAGGTGACGCCGGCGGCGGGCTACGCGGGCTGTTCGGCGGCCATCGCGGGCACCGATTTCTACACGCCCACCGCCGCGCTGCGCCTGCCCGCGCTGGTGATCGGCGGGAGCGAGGATGGCTCCACCCCGCCCGATCTCGTGCGGGAACTGGCCGATCTCATCCCCGGCGCGCGCTTCGAGCTGATCCGCGGCGCGGGGCATTTGCCCTGCGTGGAACGGCCCGAGGCGTTCGCGGCCCTGCTGAACGGGTTTCTGCGCGACATCGGCCATAGGGGCGGCGCGGCATGAGCGCCTCTCCCTTCGACAGCGCGCTTTACCGCGACCTCTTCGGCGATGCCGAGG
>JAOARA010000249.1 GCA_025211115.1 Roseicyclus sp.
CCCGTCGCGGTCTTCGGCAGGTCGCAGAAGACGAAGCGCCGCGGGCGCTTGAACCCGCCCAGCCGGGCGCGGCAGAACGCGTCGAGCGCCTCGGCGGTCAGCTCGCTGCCGCGGCGCAACTCGACGAAGGCCCAGGGCGTTTCGCCCCATTTGGGATGCGGCGCGGCGACCACCGCCCCCAGCACGACATCGGGATGGGTATGCAGCACCTTTTCCACCTCTAGGCTCGAGACATTCTCGCCGCCGGTGATGATGACATCCTTCGCGCGGTCGCGGATCTCCATCTGGCCGTCGGGATGCATCACGGCGAGATCGCCGGAGTGGAACACCCCGCCGCGGAACGCCTCTTCGGTGGCCTCGGGATTGCGCAGGTAGCCCGCCATCAGCGTGTTGCCCGACAGCACGATCTCGCCCAGCGTCTCGCCATCGGCGGGCACGTCCGCGCCGGTCTCGTCCACCACGCGGGCGCGCCCCGCGGTGGCATGCCGCCGCCCCTGCCGCGCCATCAGCGCCGCGCGGGTGCCGATATCGGCCTCGGGATCGCCGGGGTCGTTGATCGTGGCCGGGCCGAAGCTTTCGGTCAGCCCGTAGAGATGCAGCAGGTCGAACCCGAGCGCCGACAGCTTCTCGAGCAGGGCCGGTGTCGGCGCGGCCCCGCCGGTGGCCACGCGCACCCGGACCGGCGGCGGCTCGGTCGCGTGTTCCAGCAGCATGTAAAGCACCACCGGCGCACAGCTCATGTGGGTGACGGCATGGGCGTCGATCTGCTCGAGGATCAGCTGCGGATCGACACGGTCGAGGCAGACATGCAGCCCCCCCGCCGCCGTCACCGCCCAGCCGTGGCACCAGCCGTTGCAATGGAACAGCGGCAACGTCCACAGGTAGCGCGCCCCCTCGGTCAGACCGAGCGACAGCACGTTGCCCATCGCGTTCAGGTAGGCCCCGCGGTGATGGTAGACGACCCCCTTGGGGCGGCCCGTCGTGCCGGACGTGTAGTTGAGGCTGATCGGCTGCATCTCGTCAGATACGCAGGCCATCAGGTCCAGCGGCTCGACCGGGCCGGAGAAGACGTCGAGGCCATCGCCCGCCCCCGGCGCGCTGCACAGCAGCTCGACCGGGATGGACAGCCCCGCCAGATCGGGGACAAGGGCCGGGTCGCACAGCAGGGCGCGGCTGCCGGCATGCTCGAGGATATAGGCGATCTCCTCGGGCGACAGCCGGGTGTTGATCGTGTTCAGCACCGCCCCGAGGGCGGGCACCGCGAAATGGGCGGCGATCATCTCGGGACGGTTGGGCAGGATGACCGACACGACATCGCCCGGCCCGATCCCGCGGCTGCGCAGGTGGGCCGCCATGCGCGCCACCAGCGCGCCGAACTCGGCATAGCTCCAGATCCGGTCCCGCCAGGCCACGGCGGGCCGCGCGCCGTGAACCTCGAGCGTCCGGTCGAGCAATTCGAGCGGCGACAGGGGCCGGAAATTCGCGGCACGCGGGGCAAGATGCGGGTCGGTGAACACGGGTCTCAAGGCTCCTTGGTGGGCGGGCGGCAGCGGCGGGGGCGATGCGATGGGCTCAGGCGTCGGTGACGTCCCAGTGCCAGAAGTCGCGGCCTTGCTCGGCGAGGTGGCGGTTCAGCACCATCTGGTGAACCTCGTCCGCGCCATCGACCAGCCGCGCCTGCCGGGCGTAGCGGTAGATCCATTCCAGCACGGTATCCTTGGAATAGCCCCGCGCCCCGTTGATCTGGATGCCCACATCCGCCGCCTTGTGCAGAAGGTTGGCGACATGGATCTTCGCCATCGACACTTCCTTGCGCGCGAAACTGCCCTGCTCGAGCGCCCAGGCCGCCTTCATCACCAGAAGCCGCCCGATCTCGATGCCCATGGCAAGGTCGCCCAGCTTGATCTGGATGCTTTCACGATCCGCCAGCCGGACACCGAACCCCTCGCGCCGCTCGGCATAGTCGCGCGCGATCTCGGTGCAGCGTTTGGCCAGCCCGAGCCAGCGCATGCAATGGGTCAGCCGCGCAGGCCCGAGGCGCATCTGCGTCACCTTGAGGCCCAGCCCCTCGCCCAGAAGCACGCGGTCCGCGGGCAGGACCATGCCGTCGTAGATCAGTTCGCAATGCCCGCCATGCTCTTCGGGGCCCATGATGGGAATGCGGCGCTCGACGTGCCAGCCGGCATCGTTGCGGTCATGCAGGAAGGCCGTGAGCCCCCGCCGCGGATCGTCCGAGGTGCGGGCGACGAGAATGAAATGATCGGCCTCGTCGGCGCCGGTGATGTACCATTTGCGCCCCGAGATGACATACCCCTCCGCGGTCTTCTCGGCGCGGGTCAGCATCATGCCGGGGTCCGATCCGCCGCCCGGATGCGGCTCGGTCATGGCAAAGGACGAGCGCACCGCCCCCGACACGATCGGATCGAGCCAGCGCGCCTTCTGGTCCGGGGTCGCGGCCTGTTCCAGCACCATCATGTTGCCGTCGTCGGGCGCGGCCGAGTTGAACACCACGGGGCCGAAGATCGAGCGGTTCATCTCTTCGTAGCAGACCGCCATGCCCATCCGCCCCAGGTCCTGCCCGCCGCTTTCCTGCTTGAGCTGCAGGCACCACAGGCCCTCGGCCCTGGCCTTGGCGCGCAGGTCGGCAAGCGGCCCGTGCGCGATGTTGCCATGCGCGTCCCAGGCCGCCGGGTCCGCCTCGGCCGGAAGGATGTTCTCTTCCACGAAGGCCGCGATGCGGGCGCGATAGTCTTCGATGCGGGGCGAGATTTTGAAATCCATGCGCGGATCCTTCAGATCGATGTCACGAGATGGCCGCCGTCGACCACCACGTCGGTTCCGGTCATGTGCCGGCCCAGGTCCGACACGAGAAGAAGAAGCGGCCCGTTCAGGTCCTCGGGCTGCCCGACACGGCGCTGCGGAATGCGCCGGATCAGGGCCTGCCCGGCGTCGGAGGCGAAGAAATCCCGGTTCAGGTCGGTCTCGACATAGCCCGGCGACAGGGCGTTCACCCGGATGCCGTGCCGCGCCCATTCCAGCGCCTGCGCGCGGGTCATCTGCAACAGCCCCGCCTTGGAGGCGGCATAGGCGCTGACATGCCCCGCCACGCGATGCGCAAGGATCGAGGCGACGTTCACGATCACGCCACCACGCCCCTCGGCGATCATCGCGGCGGCCGCGGCCCGCGCGACGTGGAACGGCCCCTTGAGGTTGGTGTCGATGACACGGTCGAGCGTTTCGGCGTCGTGATCCAGCGCCGAGGCCGACGCGGCGACGCCCGCGTTGTTGATCACGATGTCGAAGGCCCCCTGCCCGAGGGCTGCGGCGACGCCCGTCGCATCGGCCACGTCAAGGGACAGGGGCCGCGCCATGCCGCCCGCGGCGGCGATCTCGCGGCACAGCGCCTCGGTCCGGTCGGCGCGGCGGGCGGCGGCGGTCACCGCGACGCCCTGGGCCGCAAGCAGGCGCGCGAAATGCGCCCCCAACCCCGAGGATGCACCCGTCACGAGGGCAGACTTGCCCTCAAGACCGGGCCAGCACCCGGCTTGATCCGTTCCCATGATCGCAGCCTCCCCTCTGCAAATCTATCGAACGCTCGTTCGAAAAGTTATAAGCGACTTGCCACTTTGTCGCAAGCCTTCCGTGCGCCGACGCGTTAGGATAAGGGCCGTGACCATGCATGACACTGAAATCGCCAAGCTTTACGGAAGCGCCGAGCGCATCGACAACGCCAGCATGTGCCGGGCGATCTTCTTGCGTCACAAGGATACGATCTCGGTTCAGAAGCCCGACATCGCCCTGCCACGGCTGCAGGCGATCCTCGAGGCGGCGCTGAACCTGTCGAACCGCCGCGGCTTCGACGCGATGTCGCTGCGCGACCTCTGCGAGGCTTCGGGCATGTCGATCGGCGGGCTTTACGCCTATGTCGACGGCAAGACGATGCTGCTCAAGATGATCCTGACCGAGGTCACCTGTGTCGTCGATGCCGTGCTCTCCAACCCGCCCGAGGGCGTGCCCCACGACCCCGAGGCCTACCTGCGCTGGCTCATCGACGCCCACCTGCGGCTGACCGAGGATCTTCTGCCCTGGTTCACCTTCGCCTTCATGGAGGCCAAGACCTTTCCCAAGGCCGAGCGCCAGATGGCCATCGACAGCGAGGCCTTGACCGAACAGCATTTCGCCGACGCGATCCGCGACGGCATCGCGCGCGGCCGGTTCCGCGCCGACACCTCCGAGCTGCTGCCGGCGCTGATCAAGCCCTTGCTGCAGGATTGGTATGTCAAACGATCCAAGTATCGGCGGCGGGGCGTCACGCTGGAAACCTACAGCGCCACGGTGCAGGACATGGTCCTGACCGCCTGCCTCCCCCTGCCCTGCCACGGCCCGGCCGCCTGACGTTGCAGCGCGCGGCCCGCGCCGAAGGGCTCAGAACATCGCCTGCATCCAGTCGGGCAACCGCAGGCGCATCGGCGCATACCCGTCAGTCCGGTAAAGGAATTGCCCGTCGTTCTCGTAACGCAGCCCCGCCAGCTGCGCGACACAGGCCGCATGCCCCTCGGCAAAGGCCATCTCCGTCGCCGTGTCGAACTCGCGGAACACCTTGCCATGACGGCGACCGGCGCGTTTCCAGCTGACGAGCCGCCCACTGGCGATCATCTCCGAGACATCGACATTCGCGGCGTCATAGGCCGCCGTGGCGATGGCCTTCCGCGCGTTGCGACGCCGCTCGAGCTCCTCCGTGCTGACGAAGCGCAAATGGAACAGGGCGACCGTCTCGGCCAGCGGAGCGGGCGCAGTGAATGTTCCATGCGCGCCGGGGGTGAAGGCGACCGGCCCCTTGGCGATACAGGATTTCGAATAGAAGGGCGAAAACAGGCCCTTGCCGCACTGGGCGGCAATCCCCTGCCCCGCGTCGTAGCGCTCGGTGCCGGGTTGATCGGGAAACAGCTCGTAACCGGCCACCGAGCGCGCGCCCGGCCCGTCAAGGGCAAGCAGGCACTCGGCAAGGCTTTGCTCTTCCTGGACCGGCACGATCAGCTCGTCCACGTCGAGGCACAGGACCGTGTCGAAATACCCCGTCAACGCATTGGTCAGATCGGTGAGAAACCGCCACCG
>JAOARA010000250.1 GCA_025211115.1 Roseicyclus sp.
CCCGCCCCCGCCCCCCCCTTCGACACGCTCCGGGCCGCGGGCAGCGCCCATATCATCGGCATCGCCCGCGCGCGGGCGCGGGGGCGGCCCCGGCTGCGACCCGGCGGCGCGCTGGTCCTGTCAAACATGGTCCGGCGCAACGGCCAATGCCAATTCGGTTACGAACTCTTCGTTCTCCAACGCCCCTGAGCTTGCCCCGAAAGGCCCTCCCGCCATGGACTATCGCAATGACATCACCGGCCACGCGCCCGCCATCGAAACCCTCATCGCCACCACCTTCACCGCCGCCGAAGGCGAGCAGGAGGGCGCGCTGATCGGCACCCTCGTCGCCCGGCTGCTGGCCGAGGTGCCCCGCGACGCGCTGCGCGCCTTCACCGCGTGGGACGAGGGGCGGATCGTCGGCGCGGTGCTCTTCACCCCCCTCACCTACCCCGATCCGCGGCGCGTCATGCTGCTCTCGCCCATGACCGTCGCCCCCGACCGGCAGGGCGAGGGCATCGGCCAGCGCCTCATCGCCCACGCCCTCGACCGCCTCCGCGCCGAGGGCACCGAGATCGCGGTCACCTACGGCGACCCGGCCTTTTACGGCAAGACCGGCTTCGCCCCCGTGGCCGAGGCCACCCTGCCCGCGCCCCTGCCCCTGTCCCAGCCCCATGGCTGGATCGCGCAATCCCTGACCGACGCGCCACTCACGCCGGTCAAAGGGCCCGCGACCTGCGTTTCCCCCTTCAACCGCCCGGAATTGTGGTAAACACACCCGACATGACCCGCGACTATTCCGCCTTCCTGCCGGGCACGGCCCCGCCCCCGCGCCCCGGCCCCGACCCGCTGACCGCGCTCGGCTGGGGCCCGGCCTTCGCCCGGCAGATCGACGCCGAGGCGCTGGCCGCCACGCCGCCCGTGCGCGTCATGTCCGTCCACCGCAGCGGGATGCAGGTGCAGGGCGACGCCATCGCCACCACCCTGCCCCCCCTGCCCGAGGTCACGGTGGGCGATTGGCTGCTGCTCGACCGAGACAGCCCGCACCAAAGCCGCCTTCTCGACCGGACCAGCCTGATCCAGCGCCGCGCGCCGGGGCATGACCGGCGGATGCAGCCCATCGCGGCCAATCTCGACACGGTCTTCGTCGTCACCTCCTGCAACGCGGATTTCAACGTCGCGCGGCTGGAACGCTACCTTGCCCTCGCCTTCGAGGCGGGGATCGAGCCGGTGATCCTGCTGACGAAGGCCGACCTCGCCGAGGACCCCGCCGCCTACACCGATCAGGCCAGCGCCATCTCGGCCCGTGTGCCGGCCCTCGCGCTCGACGCCCGCGGCGGCGATCCGGCCCGCGCGCTGGCCGACTGGTGCAGACCGGGGCGGACAGTGGGCTTTCTCGGCTCCTCCGGCGTGGGGAAATCCACGCTCACCAACGCGCTGCTCGGCTCCGCCGCGCTGGCCACGCAAACCATCCGCGAGGATGACGCCAAGGGCCGCCACACCACCACCCACCGCGAGCTGCACGCCATCCCCGGCGGCTGCCTCGTGCTGGACACGCCCGGCATGCGCGAGCTGCAACTGGCCGACGCGGCGGACGGCATCGCCGACCTCTTCGACGACATCACCGCGCTTGCCGCCGATTGCCGCTTCTCCGATTGCGCCCATGACCGCGAGCCGGGCTGCGCCGTGCGCGCCGCGGTGGCGACAGGCCAGCTCGACGCCGAGCGCGTCGCGCGCTGGCACAAGCTTCTGGCCGAGGATGCCTTCAACTCCGCCAGCCTCGCCCAACGCCGCGGCAAGGACCGCGCCTTCGGCAAGCTGGTGCGCAGCGCGGTCAAGGAAAAGAAAGCCCGCGGCAAGGGTTAGGGCATGGTGCGCAAAAATGGGAACCGGCTTTTCGCGCCTCGAACATGCGGCATCAAGCCGTGAGACGCGGGGCGCGCGTGACTGCGACTGAACGCGACACGCGCTAGCGCCGCGCCGCGCAGCCCTCGCGCGGGCAGAGGTGACAGCCCGGACCGGCCGCGATGGGCGGCCCCGCGGGGCCGGGCCCCGGCATCGCCCCCTCGGGCGCGATCAGCATCACCGCCTGCATCACCGGCGCCTCGCCGAACCCCGCCGGGGCCGCGGGCTGGCTCACCGCCCAGGCGCGGAACCGCGCGCCCTGCGGCATCTCGATCACCGCCGCCTCGGGCTGGCCGGGGCGTCCCAGCGCCCGGTAGAGCGGCCAGAGCGGGCAACCCGGCCCGAAGCGCGGGATGGAAAACGCCGCCAACCGGCGCCGAAAGATCAAGGCCCCCGCCCCGTCGCAGACCGCCAGCCCGAAGGGCGGCGCGCCCTCGTCCAGCGCCGCCTGCCGCGGCAGGGTCGCCATGCGCCGGAGCACAAGCGCCACGTCGCCCCCGCCCAGCCCCAACAGCGCCGCGGGATCGTAGCCCGCCGCCTCCGCCGCGGGCCGCATCACCGACAGCGGCAACCGCGCCGCGTCCTGCGCATAGGCGCGCAACCAGCGATGCCCCAGCGCCCGCGTGGCCGGGTCGTCCATGCCCGCGGTCGCGTCCAGCACCTCGGGGATCGCGGCCTCGCCCTCGGCCTCGATCCTCGGGAAATGGTGGCTGGCCGCCTCGAACATCGCCTCCACCGTCTCGATGGGGGTCGAGGCCGCGCGGGCCGTCGCCTCGGCCTCCTCGGCCTCGAAATGCCCCAAAAGCGCGGTGGCGCGCGCCGAGAGGCGCTCGGCCTCCTCGTGCAGGTTGCGGTGAAACCGCCCGCGCCAGACCGCGTCGAGGTCCGGCTCCCGCACGAGGATATCGGCGGTCGAGCGGATCGCGGCCACGGTCGACAGCACCTCGTGCATCGATTCCGCCAGCACCGGGTCATGCCCCAGCCGGTCGCGCAGCCCCTCGACCAGCGCCTCGAGCGCCGCGGCGCGTTTCTGCTGCGCCGCGATCAGCCCCGCCCAGCCCGGAAACCGCCCGGCCATCTCGTCGATACGGTCGACCTCCGGCGGCGGCCCGAACCGCGACGTCATCTCCTGCGCCGCCGATTGCAGCGCGTCCTGCAGCGTCGCATCCGCCCCTTCCGACAGCTGCACAGGCTCCACCTCGAGGATGCGGGCCAGCGCGATCAGAAGCTTGCCCCCGATGCGGCGGCGGTTGTGTTCGATCAGGTTGAGGTAGGACGGCGAAATACCCGCCGCCGCCGCCAGGTCGGCCTGTTTCATCCCCATCACCAACCGCCGCTCGCGGATGCGGTTGCCGGTCAGCTGCGCACGGCGCGCGGACGGGGACATCGGGGGCATGGACACTCCGGGCAATGACGGCGGGAGCTTAACAGGATTGTGCAGCCGCTTGAAACCATCTCGGCGCGGGGCCCGCGTCACCTGATGATCGTGAGGATGCCCAGCACATGTGACGGCGACAACACCACGCCAAGCGCCAGCAGCCCGTAGAACTGTGGGCGACGTATCGGGAAATCGGAACGTGCCTGCCCTGTCGCCAAAAGCATCGAGAACAGCACGGTGACCGAAAAGACATGCAGACCGATCCACCGCCCCCAGTCAATGGCAACAACATAAAGCGGAACAAATGGCAGTGCCGCGATGAGCACGCCGAACAGGAAAACCCGTGGCCGGTCCTGGTGAAGCGAAATCAGTCCGAACGGCAGCAGGGAAACAAGATAACCCACCGCGAATTTTGCAATGCCCGGACCGTCAAGCATATCCGCAACACGCCTCATGCCGTAATCCATGTCATGCTGCAGCCATGCAATCGCACCACCGCAGACATGTTCCCCTACGCCGCGTTCCAATAACGGAAGGCAAATCCTGTCCGGTGCGCCGACCTCGGTGAAGGTCAGCGTATACCACGCGGTATAGGCCGCGGTCAGGGCGATCAGGCCGGCCAAAGCCCAAACAAGACGCGGGCCGGAGGGGCCATCCCGTCCGATCACGAATATCGCGGCACAGGCCGGAAGCAGCAACGCCATCGCCTCGTGGGACACCAGCGCGACACAAAACACGACCGCGCCCATGGCGATCTTCAGGTTGGACCGCGCAAGAGACCCTGACGCCAGAAGCGCCAGACCGGCGAAAGCGATCAACTCCTTCCTGATCGATCCCTGCGGATCAGCGACCCAGAAGGTGACGAAAAACGCCGCGGACAGCGCCAGCAACAGCGCCAATTCCGCGCGTCCGATCGCCCGAAACAGTGTCCGGACGGACATGTAAAGGATCACCAGCATCACGATCTGGAACGCCGCGACAATATAAAGCGGATTGGAGCCGAGCAGATCGGACACCCATATCACACCCGTCCCGAATTGCCCTCGGCGAACCGGTTCAACGATAGAGTTGATCAGGTAGTCACCCTGTTTGAAACCATGCCCGCCCAAGCGGACATCGTTCAGCACCCGCAGAGCCACCACGAGAAAACTTGACACAAGTGCCACGTCGAGAACACGCCAGAGCTTTCTCTCGCCTGCGTCCAGGTTCGGCATTTTTTCACCACGAAGGATTGTCGTGCACGGATCCCTATCGGAAAGCCTGTCCAGTCGCCAGACCGAGCGGTCGCGCTCCACGCAGCTCACGGCAATGACGCCCGTTCGAGGTCACATGCCCGCCCATGTCCCGCCGCCTCCGCAATGCGTAAACCTTTAACGGTCCCCTTTACCGCTTGCACGGGCCGGGCCATCCTGCCTGCGCGGATGGGGGCATTCGCACCTGATCGGAGCCGTCTCGATGCTGCCGCCCCTCTCGCCTGTTCCGCTGCCGCCCCCGTCCCGCCTGCCCGCGCCGCTCAAGCCGCACGGGATCGAACCGCTCGACACCGCGCGCGTGGGCGATGGCGACAAGCCCGGCGCCGCCCCCGCCCCGACCCTCGACCTGCGCCTGTGACACGCAAACAGCCCCGGAGGTGACCTCCGGGGCTGCTCGATCCACAAGATCGTGGCGCGATCAGTTGGCCAGCGCCGCGTCCGTCACCGCCGAGGTCCAGGCCCCCTCCGGCTCGGTCGTGATCACCGCATCGCCACCTTCCAGCAGCGTGCGCACGGTACGCTCATACGACTCGACATCCAGCGCGCCGCCGTTCGGATCGACCAGCAGGGCGACCTCGCCCATCATGCGCTTCTGGTGTTCCTCGGTCTGCGCGCCCGTCTCGTCATAGTCGAGCACGATCATCGCCGCGTCATCGGGGTTTTCCGCCGCCCAGACCCAGCCGCGCATCGAGGCGCGCACGAAACGGGTCATCTTGTCGAAGAAGGCCGGGTCATCGAGGTTCTCTTCCAGCACCCAGATGCCATCCTCCAGCGTATCCACCCCGTATTCCGAGTAGCGGAAGGTCACCAGCTCGTCCGGGCTGACGCCCGCATCGATGATCTGCCAGTATTCGTTGTAGGTCATGGTCGAGATGCAATCGGCCTGCCGCTGCAACAGCGGATCGACGTTGAAGCCCGCCTGCAGCAGCGTCACGCCGTTCTCCGAGCCGTCGATCGGGATGCCCAACTGGTTCATCCAGCCCATGAACGGATACTCGTTGCCGAAGAACCAATGCGCCACCGTGTGGCCCGCCAGATCGGCAGGCTCGGTGATCCCGGTATCCGCCCAGCAGGTCAGCTGCAGGCCCGAGCGCACGAAGGGCTGGGCGATGTTGACCACCGGCAGACCCCGCTCGCGCGCGGCCAGCGCGGAGGGCATCCAGTTCAGCATCGCGTCGGCACCGCCGCCCGCCAGCACCTGCGGCGGCGCGATGTCGGGGCCGCCGGGCAGGATGGTCACATCCAGCCCCTCTTCCTCGTAATAACCGTTCTCGAGCGCCACGTAATAGCCCGCGAACTGCGATTGCGTGACCCACTGCAACTGCAGCGTCACCTCGTCCTGGGCCTGCGCCGCACCCGCGACGAGCCCCAGCGCCAGCGCCGGTATCAGTGTCTTTTTCATCATCTTCCCTCCAGGTTGGGTTCTTGTCGTTATCGCCGTCGTCACCGTCTTTGCGACGGATGCCAGAATGTCAGCCGTGTCTCGATCAACGCCACCAGCCCGTAGAAGAGCGAGCCTGCCAGCGCCGCGACGGCGATCTCCGCCCAGACCATATCCATGGCGAGCCGTCCCATCTCGATCTTGATGCGAAAACCCATGCCGACCGTGGGAGAGCCGAAAAATTCGGCAACGATCGCCCCGATCAGCGCAAGGGTCGTGCAGATTTTCAACCCGTTGAAGATGAAGGGCAAGGCCGTGGGCAACCGCAGCTTGAGCAACGTCTGCCCGTAGCTCGCCGCATAGGTCCGCATCAGGTCGCGCTGCATCGCGTCGCTGGCCTTCATCCCCTGCACGCAATTGACCAGCATCGGGAAGAACACCATGGCGACGACGACCGCCGATTTCGACTGCCAGCCGAAGCCGAACCACATCACGAAGATCGGCGCCGTGCCCACGATGGGCAGGGCCGCGATGAAATTGCCCACCGGCAACAGCCCGCGCTGCAGGAAGGCCGAGCGGTCCACCGCCAGCGCCGCGAGGAACGCCGCGCCGCAGCCGATGACATAACCCGCCAGCGCCCCTTTCAGGATCGTCTGCTGGAAATCCGCCCAAAGCGTCGCCGTCTCGGCGATCATCCGCGCCCAGATCGCCGAGGGCGCAGGCAGGATGACGAAGGAAATGTCGTAAAGCTGCACCGCCATTTCCCACAGGACAAGCAACGTCACGCCGAAGATCACCGGCACCGCCAGCCGCGCGCCCGCCCCCCTCGCCCGGTTGGCAAGCGCCGCGTTCAGCGCCCAGGCGCCGAACCAGACGGCCAGCATCAGCGCAAGCCGCGTGTCGCTCAGGGCCGCCAGCGCCACCAGCCCCGCGCCAAGCGCGGGCAGGCCCCATTGCGGGAAGGCCACGGCCTTCATGCCCGCCACCCACGCGGAAAACTGCAGTTTTCCGCCCCGTTTTCCTGCAGGAAAACGCACCGAAAAACACCTGTTTTTCGACCCGGAAACCGCGCGGTTTCCGCCGCCCCGATCACAGGCCGCATCATGTCCGCACCCCCATGCGCTTCAGAACCACCCGCTCCAGCGCGCCCAGCAGGATCACCAGCGCCGCCGCACAGATCGCCGCCATGAAGAGCGCCGACCAGATCTGGATCGTCTGCCCGTAATAGCTCCCCGTCAGCAACCGCGCGCCCAGCCCGAAGCGCGCCCCCGTCGGCAGCTCCGCCACGATGGTGCCCACCAGCGCGGCCGCGATGGACACCTTGAACGAGGTGAACAGATACGGCACCGAGGCCGGCAGGCGCAGTTTCCAGAAGGTCTGCCCCCGGCTGGCGGAATAGGTCCGCATCAGGTCGAGGTCGCTGGCGTTCGGGCTGCGCAGCCCCGCCACCATGCCGACGACCACGGGAAAGAAACTCAGGTAGGACGAGATCAGCGCCTTGGGCACCAGGAGCTTGGTGTCATCGCTGATCCACCCCTGGTCCACCGCGTTGTTCAGCGCGGGCAGGTTCGAGACGACGACCACGATGATCGGCGCGACGGCGAGGATCGGGATGGTCTGGCTGGCGATGGCCCAGGGCATCACGCTCATGTCCATCGCGCGGGAATGCACGATGCCCACGGCCAGCAGGATGCCGAGGAAACTTCCGATGGCAAATCCCAGCAGCGTGGGCCAGAGCGTGTGATAGGCATGAAAGACCAGGTTGCGCGGATTGCCCTGCAATTCGCCGCGGCGTTCCCGCATGATCGGCTCGCCGACCGTGGTGTCCCACAGCTCGGCAAAGACCTGGTGCGGCGTCGGCAGAACGGGACGTTCCTGGTTCATCGTGTCGGCGACGATCTCCATCGCCGTCATCTCGAGGCCGCGCCGCTCGATCTGGTCCAACGTCCAGGCGCGGTTCATCATCACCGACCCGCCATACCAGATCGCCACGATGGCCGCGACGACCGCCATCACCGGAAGCACCGCGTGTGAGACCGCACCAAACCAGCGCGCGGCCGATTTCGGGCCATACAACGCGGGGGCCGTCGCGTCGCTCATGCCGCCCCCCTCAGCCGGGGCGTGTCGGCCAGACGATCAACGCCACCGCGACCACGCCAAGGATCAGGCCCGCCGATTGCAACATCCCCCGCCGTTCCCCGAACAGCGCGATCCCCACGCCCGCGGCCAGCACCAGTTGCAGCACCGCCGAGATGGAAATGGCCACCGCCATCCCCGTCTCGCGCATCAGCCGCACCATGATGAGGTTGCCCAGCGTGTAGAGGATCAGCGCGCCCACCAGCAGCGCGGGCTTCGGGGCCGAGACATAGGCCCGAAGCGCGGTGCTGCCGCTCAGGAAGATGACCATCGCGGCCGCCAGCCACGCGAAGAAACCCGCACTCATCGCCCGCGCCTTTGCCAGGGAATGCCCCCGGTCTATCCGCGAGTGCCCGCGCCCCGCGCGCCGGATTGCGACCTGCGGGCGCGTCGCAATCGGCCCGGCGGGACGCATCACGGCGTATGCACGCGGTGTGTACGCCCTGTGTACGGGATGTGACCGGTGCCCTAGTCATCATAGGCATGCCCCGCGCGCAGCCCCTCGCGGACGCGATGGGCGATGGCCAGGAACTCGGGCGTGTCGCGGATATCGAGCGGGCGTTCCTTCGGCAGATCGCTCTCGATAACGTCGGTGATCCGCCCCGGACGGGGCGACATCACGACGATTTTCGTAGACAGATAAACGGCTTCCGGGATCGAGTGGGTCACGAAGCCGATGGTCTTTTCCGTCCGCGCCCAGAGCTTCAGAAGCTGCTCGTTCAGGTGATCGCGCACGATCTCGTCCAGCGCGCCGAAGGGCTCGTCCATCAGCAGGATGTCCGCATCGAAGGCAAGCGCCCGCGCAATGCTCGCCCGCTGCTGCATCCCGCCCGACAACTGCCAGGGAAATTTCTTGCCGAACCCTTCAAGATCAACAAGTTGCAGCACGTTCTTCACACGCTTTTCCTGCTCCGCGGCATCGAACCCCATGATCTCCAGCGGCAGCTTGATGTTCTTCTCGATCGTCCGCCACGGATAGAGCCCCGCCGCCTGGAAGACATAGCCATAAGCCCTTGATTTCCGCGCCTCATCCGGCGTCATCCCGTTGACGGTGATCTCGCCGCCCGTCGGATGCTCCAAGGCCGCGATGACCCGCAGGAAGGTCGTCTTGCCACAGCCCGACGGCCCGATGAAACTGACGAAGTCCCCCTTGCCGATCTCGAGGTTCACATCCCGCAACGCCTGCACCGGACCGTCCGCGGCCTGAAAGGTCAGATCAAGGCCTTTTGCAGCGATAACAGGAGCTTGCCGATCAACGTTCATACTGATGACTTCCGCTGGCTGGGCCATCAGACCCCCGTCGCGGGAATACCCGTCCGTTCCACCGGCCGCGGCGCGGTCAGCTCTTTCCAGGTCGAGAGCGCCCGGTTCACCGTCCCGTTGCCGGGCCGCTTGACGAACTCGCCATGCCCTTCCTTCGTCCGCACCTCGCCGTCATGCACGGCCACGAACCCGCGCGTCAGCGTGAAGCGCGGCAGGCCCTTCACGTGATGCCCCTCGAAGACGTTGTAATCGATGGCGGATTGCTGGGTTCCGGCCGTGATCGTCTTTTCCTTCTCGGGGTCCCAGACCACGATATCGGCATCCGCGCCAACCAGGATCGCGCCCTTTTTCGGATAGCAATTCAACACCTTGGCGATGTTCGTTGACGTGACCGCCACGAACTCGTTCGGCGTCAGGCGACCCGTGCCCACCCCCTGCGTCCAGAGCATCGGCATCCGGTCCTCGAGGCCGCCGGTGCCGTTCGGGATCTTGGAGAAATCCCCCACACCGTAGCGTTTCTGCTCGGTGGTGAAGGCGCAATGATCGGTCGCCACGACCGACAGAGACCCGCTCATCAGGCCCGCCCAAAGGCTGTCCTGGTGCTTCTTGTTGCGGAAGGGCGGCGACATCACGCGGCGCGCGGCATGGTCCCAATCGGGGTGGAAATACTCGCTCTCGTCCAGCGTCAGGTGCTGGATCAGCGGCTCGCCCCAGACCCGCTTGCCAAGCGAACGCGCCCGGCGGATCGCTTCATGTGCATCTTCCGAGGAGACATGCACAACATATAGCGGCACACCCGCCATGTCGGCGATCATGATCGCGCGGTTCGTCGCCTCCCCCTCGACCTGGGCGGGGCGCGAATAGGCGTGGGCCTCCGGCCCGGTGTTGCCCGCGGCCAGCAGCTTGGCGGTCAGCTCGGCCACCACGTCGCCGTTCTCGGCATGGACCATGGCGATGCCGCCCAGTTCCGACAGGCGGCTGAAGGAGGCGTAAAGCTCATCGTCATTGACCATGAGCGCGCCCTTGTAGGCCATGAAGTGCTTGAACGTATTGATCCCGCGATCCTCGATCACGGTCTTCATCTCGTCGAAAACCTGCTCGCCCCACCAGGTCACGGCCATGTGGTAGGAATAGTCGCAATTCGCGCGCCCGGCCTTGTTGTCCCACATCTGCAGCGCGTCGAGCAGGCCCTGGCCGGGGCTGGGCAGCGCGAAATCGACCACCATCGTGGTGCCTCCGGACAGCGCCGCGCGGGTGCCGCTTTCGAAATCATCGGTGGAATAGGTGCCCATGAAGGGCATCTCGAGATGGGTGTGGGGGTCGATGCCGCCGGGCATGACGTAGCAGCCGGTCGCGTCCAACACCTCGTCGCCGGTGAGGTTCTGCCCGATCTCGACGATCTTGCCGCCCTCGACCAGCACATCGGCCGCATAGGTCAGGTCGGCGGTGACGACGGTGCCGCCCTTGATGACTGTGCTCATCTTCTATCCCCCTGTTTTCGTTTTGTCTTTCGCGTCAGATCGTGGGCGTCCGAACGCAGATCATGCGGTCTTCGCGCGTCAGCAGCGGAAGGAAGGTCGTCTCGACCGGCCCCTCGTAGCGATACCAGTAGCAGCCGTCGCTCTCGAGCCGGACCTGGCTGAGGTCCTGGCCGGGCGCGGCCAGGGCGCGCACCTCGGGGCGCAGTTCCTCGGGCATCGGCTCGCTGGGCGTGGACACGCAGGCCGACAGGGCCAAGACCGCGGCCACGGACGGGACTGCGTAACGGGTTAACATCATTCGACAATCTCCGCAGTTTCCACGACGGCGTGGAACAGGACGTTGGTGCCGGCGGCGGCCCATTCGGGGCTGATCTCCTCGGCCTCGTTATGGGACAGCCCGTCGACACAGGGGCACATGATCATCGCCGTGGGGGCCACGTCATTGATCCAACAGGCATCGTGCCCCGCGCCGGACACGATGTCCATGTGAGAATACCCAAGCCGATCAGCGGCTTGCCGGATGGTGTTCACGCAGCCCTCGTCGAAGGCGGGTGGATCGAACTGGCCCACGATCTCGGCCTCGAAGCTCACGCCGATCTCCTCGCAGAGCTTGGGCGCGCGCTCCATCAGCTCGGCGACCATGCCGTTGAGCTTGTCCAACAGGTGCGTGCGCATGTCGACGGTGAAGACGACCTTGCCGGGGATGATGTTGCGCGAGTTGGGGTAGACGTCGATATGACCGATCGCGCCCACGGCGCCGGGCTGATTTTTCATTGCGATTTCATGCACAAGCTCGGTCACCAGCGCGAGGCCACGGCCCGCGTTCCGGCGCATCGCCATGGGCGTGGACCCGGTGTGGCTTTCCTTGCCCGTCACGGTGCATTGCACCCAGCGCAGGCCCTGGCCGTGGGTGACGACGCCGATATCCTTGCCCTCGGCCTCGAGGATCGGGCCCTGTTCGATATGCAGCTCGAACATGGCGTGCATCTTGCGGTCGCCGACCTTTTCCTCGCCCTTCCAGCCGATCCGCTCCAGCTCGTCGCCGAAGCGTTTGCCCGCGGCATCGACCCGGTCATAGGCCCAGTCAAGCGTGTGACGCCCCGCGAAAACGCCCGAGGACAGCATCGCGGGGGCAAAGCGCGTGCCCTCCTCGTTGGTCCAGTTGACCACGACGATGGGGTGTTTCGTCTTGATATTCAGGTCGTTGAGCGTGCGGATGACCTCGAGCCCGCCCAGCACGCCCAGCACGCCGTCATACTTGCCGCCCGTCGGCTGGGTGTCGAGGTGGCTGCCCACATAGACCGGCAGCGCGTCCGGGTCGGTGCCCTCGCGGCGGGCGAACATGTTGCCCATCTCGTCCAGGCCCATGGTGCAGCCCGCGGCCTCGCACCAGCTTTGGAACAGGGCGCGGCCCTCGGCATCCTCGTCGGTCAGGGTCTGGCGGTTGTTGCCCCCCGCCACACCCGGACCGATCTTCGCCATCTCCATCAGCGTGTCCCAGAGGCGCTGACCGTCGATCTTCATGTTCTCAGCCGGAGATGGCATGTCTTTCCCTTCCAGTTCAGTGATTTGAGCGCCGTTCTTAATGCAGACGCTTAAGAATGTCGCGCAAGGTGCCGAAAAGGATGTCGATATGCTCCTTTTCGATGATCAGCGGCGGGGACAGCGCGATGATGTCCCCGGTCGTGCGGATCAGCACGTTGTGCTCATAGGCATCGAGGAAGGCGGCAAAGGCGCGCTTCGTCGGCTCGCCCGCGATGGGTTCCAGCTCGATCCCCGCGATCAGGCCCATGTTGCGGATGTCGATGACATGCGGGCAATCGGCAAGGCTGGGGGCCGCGGCCTCCCAATAGGGGGCCAGCTCGGCGGCGCGTTCGAACAGACCATCCTCGCGGTAGGTTTCCAGCGTGGCGATACCCGCGGCCGAGGCGATGGGGTTGCCCGAATAGGTATAGCCGTGGAACAGCTCGATCATGTGCTCGGGGCCCTGCATGAAGGCCTCGTGGATCTCCTTGGTGGCCAGCACGGCGCCCATCGGGATCACGCCGTTGGTCAGGCCCTTGGCGCAGGTGATCATGTCGGGCATCACGTCGAAATAATCGGCGGCGAAGGGCGCGCCGAGGCGGCCGAACCCGGTGATGACCTCGTCGAAAATCAACAGGATGCCGTGTTTCGTGCAAAGCTGCCGCAGACGCTGGAGGTAATCCTTCGGCGGGATCAGCACGCCGGTCGAGCCGGCCACCGGCTCCACGATCACGGCGGCGATGGTTTCGGGGCCGTGCAGGGCGACGATGCGCTCCAGCTCGTCCGCAAGGTTGCCGCCATGCTCGGGCTGGCCGCGGGTAAAGGCGTTCTGGCCCGGCAGATGCGTGTGCGGCAGGTGATCGACACCGGTCAGCAGGCTGCCGAAGACCTTGCGGTTGTTGACGATCCCGCCAACGGAAATCCCGCCGAAATTCACCCCGTGATAGCCGCGCTCGCGCCCGATCAGGCGGGTCCGGCTGGCCTGCCCGATGGCGCGCTGGTAGGCGATGGCGATCTTCAACGCGGTCTCGACGCTCTCCGACCCGGAGTTGGTGAAAAAGACATGCTCCATCGGCGCGGGCGCCATGTCGCGCAGCCGGTTGGCCAGCTCGAACGCCTTGGGGTGGCCCATCTGGAAGGCCGGCGCATAGTCCAGTTCGGCCGCCTGCTGCTGGATCGCCTCTACGATCCTGGGGCGGTTGTGGCCCGCGTTGCAGCACCACAGGCCCGCCGTGCCGTCCAGCACCTCGCGCCCGTCGGCGGTCTTGTAGTGCATCCGGTCGGCCGAGACGAACATGCGCGGGTTCTGCTTGAACTGGCGGTTCGCCGTGAAGGGCATCCAGAAGGCCGAAAGGTCGTTCGGCACCGGGTTGGAACGGTCAAGGGCCATGTCGGCATTCCCTGTCTCGCGGGGTCCGGGCGCGCACCGCCGACCCGCTGGATTGATTTTTGACCATTCGGTCAAGGACACGCTAGCAGAGGTGCTGTGCCAGTCAATGAATTCTCGGCCAGGGGGCGCGCAAAGACAAGGCAAATGATGCCGGAACGGGCAGGGCTGCACGGGGTTTGGGCGCGGTGCGAAACAGGGATTGCACCCCCCGCCGCGGCAAGGTCAGATAGGGGCATGGGAATGGAAAAACCGCGCACGCGGATCCAGAAAAAGAACCGGGAAACCATCCTCGAAGCCGCGCTCGAGGTGTTCTCGCAGCACGGGTTCCGCGGTGCGACGCTCGACATGATCGCGGGGGCGGCGGGGCTGTCCAAGCCCAACCTGCTCTATTATTTCCCCTCGAAGGAGGCGATCCACGTCACCCTCCTGAGCGGGTTGATGGACACCTGGCTCGCCCCGCTGCGCGAGATGGACACCGCCGGCGACCCGATGGAGGAGCTGCGCGGCTACGTGCGCCGCAAGCTGCAGATGAGCCGGGATTTTCCGCGCGAATCCAGGCTCTTCGCCAACGAGATCGTGCAGGGCGCGCCGCGCATGCAGGAGGGGCTGGAGACCGAGCTGAAGGCGCTCGTGGACGAGAAGGCCGAGGTCATCCGAGGCTGGATCGCCCAGGGGCGCATCGCAGATGTCGACCCCCATCACCTGCTCTTCTCGATCTGGGCGCTGACCCAGCATTACGCCGATTTCGACGCGCAGGTCCGCGCGGTCCTGGGCGAGGGCCGCGACCCGCTGGCCGAGGCCGAGGGGTTTCTCGACACGCTGTTCACCCGGCTTCTCGCGCCCTGATCCGGTATCCATGTCCTGACAGTGCAAGAGGGGGCTGACGGCCCCCTCCGACGTGTCGGCTTGCGGAAGGCGGCGACCCTACTCCGCCGCTTTCACCGCGCCGGGGTTGTTGGGATGCGTCGTCCAGTTGGCATAGACCGGCTCGACCGGTTTGCCGGTGCGCTCGTCCATGGCGCCGGCCTCCAGCCGCTCCATCGTGATGCAGCCCTCGACCGGGCAGACGTTGACGCAGAGATTGCAGGCGACGCATTCGTCGTCCTTGACCTCGAAAACGCGGTCCTCGGACATCGAGATCGCCTGGTGGCTGGTGTCCTCGCAGGCCGCAAAGCAGCGGCCACAGCTGATGCAGGCGTCCTGGTCGATCCGGGCCTTGGTGACGTAGTTGAGGTTCAGGTATTGCCAGTCGGTCACGTTGGGCACGGCCCGCCCGACCAGATCGGAGAGCGCCATGCCCTTCTCGTCGAGATATTGCGACAGGCCCGATTTCATCTCTTCCACGATCTTGAACCCGTAGGTCATCGCCGCCGTGCAGACCTGCACGGTTCCCGCGCCGAGGCTGAGGAACTCGGCCGCGTCGCGCCAGGTGGTCACGCCCCCGATCCCCGAGATCGGCAGGCCCCGCGTCTCGGGATCGCGCGAGATCTCGGCAACCATGTTGAGCGCGATGGGCTTCACCGCCGGGCCGCAATAGCCGCCGTGGGTGCCCTTGCCGTCGATCATCGGCTCGGGGCTGAACTCGTCGAGATCCACCGACACGATCGAGGAGATCGTGTTGATCAGCGACACGGCATCCGCGCCGCCGCGCTTCGCCGCGCGCGCCGGGTAGCGGATGTCGGTGATGTTCGGCGGCAGCTTAACGATGACGGGCATCCGGGTGTTCTGCTTGCACCAGCGGGTGACCATCTCGATGTAATCGGGCACCTGCCCCACGGCCGCACCCATGCCGCGTTCGGACATGCCGTGCGGGCATCCGAAGTTCAGCTCGATCCCGTCCGCGCCGGTCTCTTCGACATGGGGAAGGATGGCCTTCCAGGCCTCTTCCTCGCAGGGCACCATGAGCGAGACGATCATCGCGCGGTCGGGCCAGTCGCGCTTGACCTGCTTGATCTCGCGCAGGTTCACCTCGAGCGGGCGGTCGGTGATCAGCTCGATGTTGTTGAGCCCCAGAAGCCGCCGGTCCGCGCCCCAGATCGCGCCGTAGCGCGGGCCGTTGACGTTGACGATGGGCGGGCCTTCCTCGCCCAGGGTTTTCCAGACCACGCCGCCCCAGCCCGCCTTGAAGGCGCGCTCGACGTTGTAGGCCTTGTCGGTCGGCGGCGCGGAGGCCAGCCAGAACGGGTTGGGCGACTTGATGCCCAGGAAGTCGGTGGAAAGGTCTGCCATGATCCTGGTCTCCCTCTGTGCCTATCCGAATTTTCGTACGAAAATTCGCAAGTTGCGATTATTCGTACGAATAATCGCGTCAGCCGATAAGGCTTGCGTGAATGTCCTCGGCCGCATCGCGGCCCTCGGCCACGGCGGTGACGGTCAGGTCCTCGCCGCCCGCGGCGCAATCGCCCCCGGCCCAGACACCGGGCAGCGAGCTGCGCCCGGCCCCGGTGACGGCGATCTTGCCGCCGGTGATCTCGATGCCCTCGGGCGCGCCCTCGAGCGTCTGGCCGATGGCCTTGAGCACCTGGTCGGCGGGGATCTCGAAGGTCTCGCCGGTGCCGGTCAGCGACCGGCCCTCGCTGCGGGTGTATTCGGCGCGCAGGCCGGTGACGCTGCCGTTGCCCAGCACCGCGACCGGCATGGCGTTGAAGATGAAGCGCACGCCCTTGGAGGCGGCCAGATCCTGCTCGTAGCGGCTCGCGGGCATCGCCTCGCGGCTTCGACGATAGAGAACCGTCACGTTTTCCGCGCCGAGAAGCTTGGACTGCACGGCGGCGTCGATGGCGGTCATGCCGCCGCCGATCACCACGACGTTGCGGCCCACCGGCAGCTGGGCAAGGTCGCCTGCCTGCCGCAGCTCGGAGATGAAGCCGACCGCGTCCAGAACGCCCGCGCGCCCCTCGCCCTCGGCACGCAGCGCGTTGACGCCCGCAAGGCCCATACCAAGGAAGACCGCATCATAGTCGGCCTTGAGCCCGTCGAGCGTGATGTCGCGGCCGAGCGCCTTGCCGGTGTGCAGCGTGATGCCGCCGATCTTCAGCAGCCAGTCGACCTCGGCCTCGGCGAAGCCGCCGACGGCCTTGTAATAGGCGATGCCGTATTCGTTCAGGCCGCCGCCTTTTTCCTTGGCGTCGTAGAGGTCGATGTCATGGCCATGCATGGCCAGCCTGTGCGCGCAGGCCAGCCCCGCGGGCCCCGCGCCCACGACCGCCACGCGTTTGCCCGTCGGCTCGGCTCGCGCATAGGGATGCACGCCCGCAGCCATCAGCGTATCTGTGGCGTAGCGCTGCAGCCGCCCGATCTCGACCGGTTTGCCCTCGGCCGTCTCGCGCACGCAGGCCTCTTCGCAGAGCGTCTCGGTCGGGCAGACGCGGGCGCACATGCCGCCGAGGATGTTCTGGTCGAAGATCGTCTTGGCCGCCGCCTCGGGCGTGCCGGTGGCGATCTGGCGGATGAAGAGCGGGATGTCGATCGAGGTGGGGCAGGCCGTGATGCAGGGCGCATCATGGCAGAAGTAGCAGCGATCCGCGGCCACCAGCGCCTCGTGCCCGTCGAGGGGCGGGTGCAGGTCGTCGAAATTGGCGGAAAGCGTCTGGGCGTCGAGCCGGGCTGGCGCGATACCGGGGGTGAACGGGCTGTTCGTCATCGGGTGCATCTCCCTGCAGGCGAATGGCGATCTTCTCGTGAGTAGGCTGGCACGGGTCCGATTTTTTATCAAATGGTAAATTTCTGAAACCTGCCGATTGCAGCCCGATTGCAGCCTGCGGCCGCGGCTTTGCCGAAAAAACGGGCAACGGCGGATCGAAACGCCGCGCATCGCGGCCCATGGCGCAGCCACGGGGCGGGTTTTCCCCGCGCGAACGCTGCGCTATAGGCGACGATCATGTGGCTCGCGGCGGACGCGGCCATGGGAGGCGCGGGGCGCGCGCATGCGAGATGGCGGCGGACCCCGGAGTGCGAGGACAGACATGACCGACGAAACAGACGCGACCCGGGCAAGCGACGTGGCCTTCATCGAGGCGCTGGCGACGCTTCTGAAGGACAAGGACCTGACCGAGATCGAGGTGAAGCGCGAATACGCGGAACACGACTGGCTGAACGTGCGCGTGGCGCGCCAGACGGCGACGGTGGCGGCCCCTGCCCCGGCGAGCTATGCCGCCCCCGCCCCGGCGGCACCCGCGGCCCCGGCCGCCGCCGCGG
>JAOARA010000251.1 GCA_025211115.1 Roseicyclus sp.
AGGGGGGCATCACCCGGCGGCTTTACGGCGCGACGCGGGCCGATGACACGGCCAAGCCCTTCATGGCGCAGATGCTGCGGCTGTGCCGGAGCGAGCCGCCGAAGCTGCAGCGCGCATGAACGGGCGGCATCCCTTCCTCGACCATCCGACGCCCACGGCGGTGGCGCATCGCGGCGGGTCGCTGGAGGCCGAAGAGAACACGATGGAGGCTTTCGAGCGGGCCGTCGGCCTTGGGTTTACGCATGTGGAGACGGATGTGCATGCGACGCGCGACGGGGTCGCGGTGATCCATCACGATCCGACGCTCGAGCGGATGACGGGCGACGCGGCGCGGATCGCCGATCTGGATTGGGCCGATGTCGCGCGCATCCGCACCCATGGCGGCGCGGCGATCCCGCGGGCGGAGGAACTGTTGGCGGCGTTTCCGCGGCTCAACATCACCTTCGAGCTGAAATGCGACCGCGTGGCCGGACCGCTGGCCGAGGTCATCACCCGCGCGGATGCGCTGGGCCGGGTCTGCATCGGGTCCTTCGCGGCGGCGCGGACGGCGGCGATCCGGGCGCTGCTGGGGCCGGGCCTGTGCTGGTCGCCCGCGCACTCGGGGGTGGCCGCGCTGTGGCTGGCGGGCCATGGCCTGCCGATCCGGCGGCCGGGGTTCGCCGTGGTGCAGGTGCCGCCCGTTCACAAGGGCATCGCGGTGGTCACGCCGCGGCTGATGCGGGCGGCGGCGCGGCGGGGGATCGAGGTGCAGGTGTGGACGGTGGATGACACGGCCGAGATGGCGCGGCTGCTGGATCTGGGGGTTGGGGCGATCATGACGGACCGGCCCACGGTGTTGCGCCGGGTGCTGGAGGCGCGGGGGCAGTGGCACGGGGCCGCGTGAGCCGGCCGGATCAAGCCGCTTGGCATTCGCGGGTATGGCCACTATACGCGCGGCTTGACCGGACGGAGTGACGACAATGCAGGGCAGCGCGAACCTCAACATCATGCTCAAGGCCGCGCGCAAGGCGGGCCGGAGCCTCGTGAAGGATTTCCGCGAGGTCGAGAACCTACAGGTCTCGTCCAAGGGACCGGGCGATTTCGTCAGCCGCGCGGACCGCGCCGCCGAGGAGATCCTGCGCGACGCGCTGATGGAGGCGCGGCCGAATTACGGCTTCCTCGGCGAGGAAGGCACCGTGATCGAGGGCAAGGACCCGACGCGGCGCTGGATCGTCGACCCGCTCGACGGGACCACGAACTTCCTGCACGGGATGCCGCATTGGGCGGTGTCCATCGCGCTCGAGCACAAGGGCGAGATCGTTGCGGGCGTGGTCTATGACCCCGCCAAGGACGAGATGTTCTATGCCGAGAAGGGCGCGGGCTGTTGGCTGAACGACAGCAAGCGTCTGCGCGTGTCGGGGCGCAACCGGATGATCGAGAGCGTCTTTGCCACCGGCGTGCCCTTTGCCGGCGGCAAGTATCTGCCGGCGACGCTGCAGGATCTCGCGCGGCTGATGCCGGCCTGTGCCGGCGTGCGGCGCTGGGGGGCGGCGTCGCTCGACCTGGCTTACGTGGCGGCGGGCCGCTACGAGGGCTACTGGGAGCGCGGGCTGAATTCCTGGGACATCGCGGCGGGCATCCTGCTGGTGCGCGAGGCGGGTGGGCTTGTGGCACCGATCCGCGACGGGCAGGACGTGCTGTATGACGGGCATGTCGTGGCCGCGGCCGAACCGATCTTCGACCAGTTCGCCAAGGTGATCCGCGACCGCACCTGAGCCGTGCCGCGCAAGCGGCTGTCGGGCCATGCGAATTTTCGTACGAAAGTTCGCACGCGCGCCGCGCGCGCGGCGCGCCGCTGATCTACCCGCGCGCCGGAAGCAGCTGCTGTGCGATCCCCGCCACCAGCAGGTAGACCGAGGTCGCCGTCACCACCGCCGTCAGGGCCGGGAAATGGGCGAAGTCGATCCAGGCCGCCCAGGCGATGGCCCCCGTCCAGACCAGCGCGACGGGCAGGGTGAGCCAGCGCCAGCGCGCGGTGCGCACGGGGTGGACGAATTTCAGGTTCAGGAACTGCGCGACGCAGAGCGCGACGACGAGACCCAGGATCACCTCCCAGGGCGGCACGATCACGAGCAGCGCCAGCACGACCATGTTCCAGCAGCCGGGAAAGCCGCGAAACGACTTGTCGGCGGTCTTCATCCGCGTATCCGCGAAATAGAGCGCCGAGGCGAAGGGGATCAGCAGCACCACGATCCAGCCCGACCAGCCGGGCAGCAACCCCGAGCCATAGAGCGCATAGGCCGGGATCATCACGTAGGTCAGGAAGTCGATGATCAGGTCCAGCAGCACGCCGTCGATGTTCGGCGCGTTCTCGGTCACGGCGTATTTTCGGGCCAGCGGCCCGTCGATGCCGTCGACCACGAAGGCCACGGTCAGCCAGATCGTCATCATCGCCCAGTCCTGCTGTGCCGCCTCGAGCAGCGCCAGCATGGCCAGCGATGCGCCGATCGCGGTGAAGAGATGGACGGAATAGGCCCGCTTGGTCATCTGTCCCAGATGCCGGGTTGCGCGCTCAAAGGCAACAGGGGTGTGACGGTTTCGTGACGTTATGCCTTGGGGTGGGCCGCGGCATAGACCTCGAGCAGCCGTGCGGCATCGACCGCGGTATAGGCCTGCGTGGTCGAAAGCGAGGCGTGGCCGAGCAGTTCCTGGATCGCGCGCAGGTCGCCGCCGGCGTTCAGCAGGTGCGTGGCGAAGCTGTGGCGCAGCGCGTGCGGCGTCGCCGTGGCGGGCAGGCCCAGTTGCATCCGGGCCTGTTCCATCACCTTGGCCACGAGCCGCCCGTTCAGCGGCCCGCCGCGGATGCCGCGAAAAAGCGGCGTGCCGGGCGCGAGGTCATGGGGGCAGAGCGCCGCGTAGCGCGCCACCGCGTCGCGGGCGGCGGGCAGGACGGGCACCTCGCGCTCCTTGCCGCCCTTGCCGCGGATGCGCAGCGTGTCGCCGAGCGGCAGCGCGCCCGCATCGAGCGACAGCGCCTCGGCCCGCCTGAGGCCGCAACCGTAAAGCAGCGTCACGACCGCCATGTCGCGCGCCGAGACCCAGTCGCGGGCATCCTGCGCGCCCACGGTCTCGAGCATCCGGGCGGCGTCCTCGACGCCGAGGGGGCGGGGCAGACGGCGGCTGTGCTTCGGCGCGCGCATCGACAGGACGGGGGTGGCGTCGAACCCCTCGCGCTCGGCCCACCAGCGGTAGAAGGCCTTGATCGCCGACAGGCGGCGGGCGAGCGAGCGGGGGCCGACGCCGCGTGCGCGCTGCGCCGCCATCCAGGCGCGCATGTCCGTGGTGCCGAGGGTCCGCAGGGCAGCGGGGCCGGGCGCATCGCCGAGGTGCCCGGCCTGGAAGGCCAGGAAATCGGCAAGGTCGCGGGCGTAGGCGTCGAGCGTCGCGTCCGACGCGTCGCGCAGGCTGCCGAGGTCGGTCAGCCACCGTTGCATCAGGTCGCGCGCCGCGGGGCTGAGCGCGAGGCTCATGGCGTCAGCCCAGCCAGCGTTTCATCTGCCGTTCGAACACGCCCGCGAAGAAGGTCAGCAGGTCCGTGCCCTGGCTCGGGCGGAACTGGTGCGGATCGTCCGAGCCCATCACCAGGAGCGCGGGCAGGCGGCCCTCTCCGAGGTCGAGCTGCATCAGCGCCTCGGATTTGATCCAGGCGGCATCGGCGCCGAAGATCGCCTCGCTGCCGTCACCGACCTGCCGGAGCGTCACCTGCCGATGCGGCACGGCGCGGCCGCCGGTGACGTAGTCGGAGACGAAACCGGGCGCGACCACGGTCAGCACGTCCTCGAGCTTCTGGACATGGGGCGCGCTGGTGCTGGTGGCATCCGCGCTTTCCAGCACGAGCCGCACCCGGTCGACGCGCAGGGTCGCTGCGACATCGGTGGCCAGCGTCTTGAGAAAGCCGGTGAACTCGGCCTGGTCGAGAAGCGCGAGGATCGCACGGTGGATCTGGTTGGTGCCTGCGAGGTTCTCGTAGGCGGCCGCGATCACGGCGCGATGGGTGTCCTCAAGCCGGTCGAGCCGGTTCTCGAGGCGCTCCATGGCGATGCCGCGCATGTCGACGATGTTGCCGCCCATCTGCCGGTCGTTGGCGGCGATGAGCGCCCGCATCAGGTCGCGGTCGTCGAGGATCAGGTCGGGATCGCTGAGAACGCGGTCCCGCCAGTCGTCGTTGTGATTGGCAAGGTCTGCCAGGTCGTCGGCTTCAACGCTGCTCACCGGTCGTGCCTCTTTGATGGTCTTTTTCGGTTTTCCGAAGACCCTACACGAAAGTTACAGGATTTTCTGCCCCGTTTTTTCCCAATCCTTGAGGAAGGCGTCGAGCCCCTTGTCGGTCAGGACGTGGCTGGCCATCGCCTTGATCACGGCGGGCGGCGCGGTGGCGACGTCCGCGCCGATCAGGGCGGCCTGTTTCATGTGGTTGGCCGTGCGGATCGAGGCGGCGAGGATCTCGGTGGAGAAGTCGTAATTGTCGTAGATCTCGCGGATCTCGGCGATCAGTTCCATGCCGTCGAGGTTGAGATCGTCCAGCCGCCCGATGAAGGGCGAGATGAAGGTTGCGCCGGCCTTGGCGGCCAGAAGCGCCTGGTTGGCCGAGAAGCAGAGCGTCACGTTGACCATGCGGCCTTCGCCCGACAGCACCTTGCAGGCCTTGAGCCCGTCCCAGGTGAGCGGCACCTTGATGGTGATGTTCTCGGCGATCTTGGCCAGCTCGCGGCCCTCGGCGATCATGCCCTCGGCGTCGAGCGCCACGGTCTCGGCCGAGACGGGGCCCGAGATCATCTCGCAGATCTCGGCGGTCACTTCCTTGATGTCGCGGCCCGACTTGGCGATCAGCGAGGGGTTCGTCGTGACCCCGTCGACCATGCCCAGATCGTTCAGCTCGCGGATGGCGTCCACATCGGCGGTATCCACAAAGAATTTCATCTGGTCGGTTCCTTTCCATCGGAATACGTGCTGCTTTGGCGGCCTTCTACCGCAGGTTATCGCTAACGGAAAGGCATGTATCGGGGCGGCATGGGCGAGCATTTCCACGAGGGCGAGCTGGTCGGCGTGTTGACGCCTGAGCCGATCGACAGGGTGCTCGATTACCGCGCGCCCGAGGGGGGCTGCTGGCTGGGTGCCTTCGTCGAGGTGCCGCTTGGACCGCGCAAGGTGCTGGGCGTGGTCTGGGGGCCGGGGCGCGGCGATTTCGACGCGTCGAAGATCCGGGCGGTGTCGCGCGTGCTGGACGCCGCCGCGATGCGGGAGGAGATGCGCCTGTTCCTCGAGAAGGCCGGGGCCTACACGCTGACGCCCCTGTCGCAGATGCTGCGGCTGGCCAGCCGGGTGCCGGGGCTGAGCGATCCGCCCTCGATGCGCAAGATCTACCGGCTGGGGCAGGGCGAGCCCGACCGGATGACCGATGCGCGGCGTCGGGTGATCGGGACGCTGGTGGAATATGGCGGCCTCGGCTTCACGCTCAAGGAACTGTCGGACCTTGCTGGCGTCACCTCGTCGGTGGTGAAGGGGCTGGTGGCGCAGGGCGTGGTGGAAGAGGCCGACACGCCGCGCGATGCGCCCTACCTGCCGCTCGATCCCGACCGGCCGGGCAAGGCGCTGACCGGTGATCAGGCTGCGGCGGCCGAGGCTCTGCGCGCGGGTATCCGAAGCGGGCGCTACGGGACGACCTTGCTCAAGGGCGTGACCGGCTCGGGCAAGACCGAGGTCTATCTCGAGGCGGTGGCCGAGACCCTCAGGCAGGGGCGGCAGGCGCTGGTGCTCTTGCCGGAGATCGCGCTGACCTCGGAGTTCCTGACCCGCGTCGAGGCGCGCTTCGGCGCGAAGCCGGCGGAATGGCATTCCGGTGTGACGATGACCGAGCGGCGGCGCGCGTGGAAGATGATCGGGCAGGGCGAGGCGCAGCTGGTCGTCGGCGCGCGCTCGGCGCTGTTCCTGCCGTTCCGCGACCTCGGGTTGATCGTGGTCGATGAGGAACACGACAGTTCCTACAAGCAGGAGGAAGGCGCGCTTTACAACGCGCGCGACATGGCGGTGCTGCGGGCCTCGCTGAACGAGGCGCAGGTGGTGCTGGCCTCGGCCACGCCGTCGCTGGAGACATGGGCGAACGCGGCCGCCGGGAAATACGCGCGGCTCGACCTGACCTCGCGCTTCGGCGAGGCGGTGCTTCCCACGATGCGCGCGATCGACATGCGGTCCGAGGACCTGCCGGGGCAGGCGTGGATTTCGCCCTCGCTGCAATCGGAGGTCGCGGCGCGGTTGCGCAAGGGCGAGCAGTCGCTGTTGTTCCTCAACCGCCGCGGCTATGCGCCGGTGACGCTCTGCCGGGCCTGCGGGGCGCAGGTGGGCTGCGATCATTGCGACGCGCGGATGGTCGAGCACCGCTTCCAGAAGCGGCTGGTCTGCCACCAATGCGGCGAGACCAAGCCCCTGCCCGAAACCTGCCCCGCTTGCGGGGTCGAGGGGAAGATGGCCGCCGTGGGGCCGGGGGTGGAGCGGATCGCCGAGGAAGCCGCGCGCGTGTTCCCGGATGCGAAGCTGGCGATCCTCAGTTCCGACCTGTTCGGGTCGGCCCGTGCGCTCAAGGCGCAGATCGAGGAGATCGCGGGCGGCGAGACCGACATCATCATCGGCACGCAGCTGGTGGCGAAGGGGCACAATTTTCCGCGGCTGACGCTGGTGGGCGTGATCGACGCGGACCTCGGGCTTCAGGGCTCGGACCTGCGCGCGGCGGAACGGACGTTTCAGTTGATGCGGCAGGTCTCGGGCCGTGCGGGGCGTGCAGATGTGCCGGGTGTGGCGCTGTTGCAGACGTTTCAGCCGGAACACCCGGTGATCCGGGCGATCCTGTCGGGCGACGAAGAAGGCTTCTGGCGGGCCGAAGCCGCCGAGCGCGAGGCGGCGGGGATGCCGCCCTACGGGCGCCTGGCGGGGATCATCATCTCGGCGGACGAGGCCGCGGCGGCCTTTGATCTGGGCACGCGGCTGGCGCGCAACGATGGGCCGATCCGCGACGCTGGCGGCATCGTCTACGGCCCCGCGCCCGCGCCCATCGCCCGCGTGCGGGGGCGGCACCGGGTGCGGTTGTTGGTCAAGGCGCCCAAGGGCGCAGCGCTGCAAGGGGCCATCGCGCGCTGGATCGCGCCGGTGAAGACCTCGGCGAAACTGCGCCTGTCGGTCGATATCGACCCGCAAAGCTTCTACTGATAGCGGTTTTCTTGGGGGTCGAACCCCGCTAGAGACTGCGCCAATCCCTCGCCAGACAGGTGTTCCGACATGTCCGCCCC
>JAOARA010000252.1 GCA_025211115.1 Roseicyclus sp.
GCGCAGCTTCACCGGCGCGCAGATCGCCCCCCATGTCGATGCGCTGGCCCGCCTGCGCCTCGCAGTCTGCCGCGACTGGCCCGATCTCTACGACGGCGCCCTCGCCTACGAACGCCGCTACCTCTCGGGCTACGCCCGCGGAGACACGATCCTCGTCGCCGCCTTCGACGGCGAGACGATGGTCGGGGCCTCCACCGGAATGCCATTATCCGACCACGCCGATGATTTCGCCGCCCCCTTCGACGGCTCGGGCATCGACCTGAACACCGCCTTCTACTGCGCTGAATCCGTTCTTCTTCCTGCCTATCGGGGGCAGGGGGCCTATGCCGGGTTCTTCACCCGGCGTGAAACCCACGCCCGCGCCCTGGGTTTCACTTATGCCACATTCTGCGGCGTGCTCCGCCCCGAGGATCACCCCCGTCGCCCGGCCGCCCACCAGCCCCTCGATCCGGTCTGGCGCCGCTTCGGCTACGCCCCCCTTCCGGGCGTCATCGCCCGGTTCAACTGGCGCGACATCGGCGAGACCGCCGAAACGGCCAAACCCCTGCAATTCTGGATCAACCCCCTATGAAGATCGCCGCCGCCGCCTATCCGCTCGACGCCTTCGACCGCTGGGCCGACTATGCCGAAAAACAGGTCGCCTGGGTGCGCGAGGCCGCCACCGCCGGGGCCGACCTGCTGGTCTTCCCCGAATACGCCCGCATGGAACTGGCCGCGCTGCAGGGCGCCGCCCATGACCTCGAGGCCAGCCTCCACGCCGCCGCCGACCTCGCGCAAAAGGCCGATCACCTCATGGGCGACCTTGCGCAGGGCTACGGCGTCCACATCCTCTGCCCCTCCGGCCCCGTCTTCGACGAGGATCGCGCGCGCCCCGTCAACCGCGCCTGGCTCATCGGCCCCGACCCGCAGGCCCCCTTCATCGCGCATCAGGACAAGCAGGTCATGACCCGCTTCGAGCGCGAAACATGGAACGTTATCCCCGGCGACCCGCTCGAGGTGATCGAAACACCGCTCGGCCGCATCGGCATCCTCATCTGCTACGACGCCGAGTTTCCCCTGCTCGCCCGCAAGCTCGCCGACCAGGGGGCCGAGATCCTGCTCGTCCCCTCCTGCACCGACAGCGCGCATGGCTACCACCGTGTGCGCATCGGCGCGATGGCCCGCGCGCTGGAAAACCAGTGCATCGTGGTGCAATCCCCCACCGTGGGCGACGCGCCATGGTCCCCCGCCGTGGACGAGAATGTCGGTGCCGCGGGCATCTTCGGCCCGCCCGACCTGGGCTTCCCGGAAGACGGCATCCTCGCGCAGGGCGCGCTGAACGAGCCGGGCTGGGTCATCGCCGAGATCGACCGCGCCGCCATCGCCCGCGTGCGCGCCGAAGGGCAGGTCCTGAACCACGCCCATTGGCCCGAAAGTGCTGCGCGCGCAGAAATGCCTTGAAAATCGGCGCTGACAAGCGCATCTACCCGCCACCTGCACCGTCCACGCGGTGCGCCAATCAAGGAGTGACCATGGCCAAGGAAGAAATGCTCGAATTTCCCGGCGTCGTGAAGGAACTCCTGCCCAATGCGACATTCCGGGTCGAGCTTGAAAACGGCCATGAGATCATCGCGCACACGGCAGGAAAAATGCGCAAGAACCGTATCCGGGTTCTTGCTGGCGACAAGGTCCAGGTGGAAATGACCCCCTACGACCTGACCAAGGGCCGCATCAATTACCGCTTCAAGTAGGGCGACAGCGTGCTGTCGCCCCGTGCGGGTAAGCGTGGCGCCGCAGGCGACGCGCGGCCCGGCACCCCTCTGCCGTTCCGGGCGCTGACATGACCCAATCACCGCAAGAGCGCCCCCGCCTGATCCTCGGCTCCGGCAGCCCCCGGCGGCTGGAGCTTCTGGCCGTGCTCGGCATCACGCCCGACGCCGTCACCCCGCCCGACATCGACGAGACGCCGCGCAAGGCCGAGCTGCCGCGCGACTACTGCGCCCGCATCGCCGCCGAGAAGCTCGCCGCCATCCCCGCAGACCCCGAGGACATCGCCCTGTCGGCCGACACCACCGTCGCGCTTGGCCGCCGCATCCTCGGCAAACCCGCCGATATCGACGAAGCCCGCCGCTTCCTCGACCTCCTCTCGGGCCGCCGCCACCGCGTCTACACCGCCCTCGCCGTCAAACGTGGCGACCGAACGTGGCACCGCGTCACCGAATCCCGCGTCCGCATGAAGCGCCTGTCCGAGGCCGAACGCGAGGGCTACCTCGCCACCGGCGACTGGCAGGGCAAGGCCGGCGGTTATTCCATCCAGGGGCCCGCGGGCGCGTTCATCCCGTGGATCTCCGGCAGCCATTCCGCCATTGTCGGCCTGCCGCTCGCGGAAACCGCCCAGCTGCTGACGGCCGCGGGCTACCCCGTCTGGGGGCCGCGATGAAGGGCCGCGTCGTCATCCTCGACCATGTCGCAGGCCGCGCCGCCGCTGCCCTCATGGTCGATGGCCAGCTCGAGGATATCCTGATCGACCCCGCGGGCGACGCGCCCCAGCCCGGCGCGATCTACCGCGCCGTGGCCGACCGCCCGATGAAGGGGCAGGGCGGCCTGACCCTCAACATGGGCGCGCACAAGGGCTACCTGCGGCAGGCCAAGGGCATCGCGCCGGGCGACCGCCTGCTGGTGCAGGTCGCCGCCAGCGCCGAGCCGGGCAAGGCCGCGCCGGTCTCGCCCCGCCTGCTGTTCAAAAGCCGCTACGCCATCGTCACCCCCGA
>JAOARA010000253.1 GCA_025211115.1 Roseicyclus sp.
CGTTTACCGCACAGATTGGACGCGATGTGCCCAAGCCATGCTTTGCCAAATCGAATAGTCTGTAAATGCGCGGCATCGGTGTAGTGTTCCGGAAAGGCATCCTCCACCTCGATGATCTGGCCGCCTTTACAAAGCGCCACTCCCTGCGGCCCGTTGCACAGGGACAGCCCTAGTGGTTCGGCTTCACGCTCGAACACGGTCTTGGGCAGTTCCTCACCATCCGAGATTTGCTTGGCGCTCGTGTTGTTTTCATCTATCTGGGTCACTGTGATGCTCCTGCCTTGGCATTGCGGTGGTGCGGGTCACTCTTGGCGGAGATACCCGCAGATTTTCGGGCGGCGGTTCCCTTGGGGGCCGCCGCTTCGTCGTTCCGGCGCTTGATCTGGTCCGCGATCCATGCGTGCACCTCAGTCTCCACCCATACCGAGATGTTCCCGAGCTTCAGCGGATGCGGGAAGCAACCGCCCGTTTCGCGCGGTTCATTGATCTTTTCGTAGATCGTGCTGCGGGCCAGCCCGGTAAGGTGCGTCACCTCGGACAGCCGGATCAGGCGGGTGGTGTCATTCGGGGCTGCGGTCATGCGGCACCCCCTTCCGTCCAGCCAAAGGCTACCTTGGCCGCGTCCTTGGCGGCCTTGGCCTTGGCCCGGTTGTCTGCTGCGCCTGTCAGCTTGGCCATTTCGGCCAGCCAAGGCTCGACCGTCTCAAACCGCCATGCTTGGACGCGGTGCATTTTGACCTCAGGGGACGGCAACAACCCCCGCTGGATGTATTGATAGACGGTCGCCGGGCGTAACCCTGCGAGCCCTGCAAGCTCATGCGGAGATACAAACCGTCCGTCGTCGCTGTCGACTGGGTGCAATTCCATTTCGCTTTCCCAACAGATCAGGGCTCGGCGGACCGATCCCTGAGACATCCGTGCGCGTCGGGAAAGCCAAGCGTCCGTGCACGATCTGGTGAACAACGAGCCTCACGCTCCCGCGGGGCCGTTGCCAAGCGGGCTGGCTAGGCGCTCGCTTGTAGTGTGATAATATCTCTGCGCTAAACATCTCTACGCTGTCAAGACGCGTTTTCGTTTCAAGATATTGAAAATACTTGTTGTTTTTGTGTTGCCTGTCCGGCCTGCGCCGCAATCCATTGGCGCAGGCCGTGCAAGCCGCGATCAGCCTGTGCGCATTGGCACCACGTTGGCTGCCCCCGTGGTGGCCTCAAGCCCGGACAGGTGATCCGACCACGCTTCCATCATCACGCGGCGGCGCTCGACTGCATGAACGCGCATGTAGGCCCGCTCCACGGCCCCGAGCTGGTGGGCGAGCTGTTCCTCGATCAGCTCGCGGGGGAACTCGGTGGTGGTGGCGGCCCAGCCCTTGAACGTGGCCCGCAGGCCGTGAACGGTGAACTGGCCGTAGTCCATGCGCTTCATCTGCTGGATGCCGGCCATCTCCGACAGCGGCTTGCCCTTCCGTGGCCCCGGAAACAGCCAGTCGCTTGGCTTGGCCGTGCGTCCAAGGCGGCCCTTGGCTTGGTCCAAGACCTCGCCCATGCGCTTGGTGATCGGCACCACATGGTCGCGGCGCATCTTCATCCGCGCTGCCGGGACCGCCCAGATCATCCGGTCCAAGTCGATCTCGGCCCACGTCGCAAACCGCGCCTCGCCGGTCCGACAGGCGGACAGCGCGATCCATTCCAGCATGAGCGCCGCGGTGCTCTCGGCCTGCCGCTCGCGCAGCTTCTCGATGAACGGCGCGATTTCATCGTGCGGGATGCTGGCGTGGTGGCCATGGGTCAGCTTGCGCGGCGCAGGCAGGGTGGCATCGAATTGCCGCCACGCTGCGGGATTGTCCGCGCTGTAAGCCCCGTTCTGGGTCGCATGGCTGAACAGGCGCTCAAGCCGTTCTCGGCTGCGGCTGGCCGTGACGCTCTTGGTCGTCCAGATCGGGCGCAGCACGTCCAAAACATGCTCCCGCGTGATGCTCACCAGCGGCAGGTCGCGCAGGCTGGCGGCGTGCTTGCGGAACGTCGCCTCCCATTGCTGGATGTGCGCCTCGTTGGTGAAGTTCGGCAGGACCGTCGGCAGGAACACTTCGTCCGCGTAGCGGCCAAAGGTCATCACCTCGGCGGCCTTGGCGGCGGCCTTGGCCCGTGCGGCCTCGGCTTCGCGTTCGGCTGCGTCGATTGGATCAATGCCTTGGCTGACCAGCTCACGGGCGGCGGCCGCCTTCTTGCGTGCTTGGGCCAAGGTGGTGGCCGGGAACGCCCCCAGCCCCATTTCGCGCTGCGGCTGGCCCTTGAGCTTGAACCGCAACACCCAGCGCCGATTGCCCTGGGCACCGGTTCGCATGGAAAGCCCACCCCCATCGCTGAGGGTGGAGCCTTTGGGCGCGTTCTCGACTTCCTTCGCCGTCAGGCGGTGCAATGCTTTTGCCATGATCGCGCCCCCTCAATGAAAGGTGGCGCTGCTGGCGGGTGCATCCCGCACCTCAAGCTCGGCCCAGCCACCGTGGTGGACGTGGGGTCGGAGTTCTTCGACGCGGGCACCACCGCCAAGCGTCATCGTTATCTGTGCGACCGTGGCCAAGAGCGCGTCACGGGTTTCAGCTTGGATCGTGTAGATCGTGATGCCCTCATACTCGGACGGCTGCATGGTGATTTTCGTGCCTTGGCTGGGCATGGGGTGGTCTCCTGCATGGTTTGGCCGATGGCGGTCGGCTTGGTTGGCTCGGGCGCGGCACGTCCGCTCCCAGCCCCTACATGGCCCCTAAAATTTAGGGGCTGTCAACGGACTTCCCCGGATGCGCTCGGACAGTTCTGCGGCAGGATTTCGCGTAAATTGTTGATTTTGTATGATTGCAGAGAAGCCCTCGGATGCGCTCGGACAAACGTTTACCGGACTGTCTCTCCGCCACTTTCCCCCGATCAAGCCATCAGCTTTGCCGGGCGCCTTGGACGCCGCGTAACTCACACCGCTAAGGAGTCGCGCGCGGGTGCTTCCCCATGACACATGCTGAATCTTGAATACGTGCCGTAAGCCTTCCCGTGGCAGTGGTGCCGTGCCCATGACCACATGCCGCGACGGCTCTTCACAACAGAGGAGTGAACAGGTGAAGACACGACTTCCATCAGTGCTCGCAGCCATGCTGCTGGCCGGTCCGGCGCTGGCGCAAGGCGATGCCGCGGCCGGTGAGGCCGCCTTCCGTCAATGCGTGGCCTGCCACGTGGTCGCCACCCCCGATGGCGACGTGCTGGCCGGGCGTGCGGGGCGCACGGGGCCGAACCTCTACGGCATCAGCGGCCGCACCGCGGGCGCGGTCGACGGGTTCCGCTACTCGCCGGGGCTCGTGGCGCTGAACGAGGCGGGCGTCGTTTGGGACGAGGCCTCCTTCGTGGCTTACGTTCAGGACCCGACCGCCTTTGCCCGCGAGGCGGGTGGCGACAACGGCCTGCGCAGCTCGATGTCCTTCCGGGTCCGCTCCGAACAGGACGCCCTCGATCTCTACGCCTATATCACCAGCCTGTCGGACGGCTGAGGAGGGCGGCACGCCCTGGCCGCTTCCGATGCCGCGGCACGCGGCCCCGCGACCGGCCCGCGCCGTCCCCTCGGGGGGGCGGCGTTTTCCGTGTTGCCCCCTACCCCCGGCCCGCGAATTGCGTCAGCGCCACCCCCAGCGCCATGACCGCGATCCCCGCCAGCCGCATCGGCGAGACCTCGGCCACCCGCGCCCCGAACAGCCCGAAATGGTCGATGACCGCCGCCGAGATCAACTGCCCCAGCAACACGAAGAACACCGCGTTCCCGACCCCGAAGCTGGGCGCGACATAGGTCACCGACAGCACGTAGAAGGCCACGAACACGCCACCCAGGAACAGGTGCCCCGGCTGCCCCGCCATCCGCGCGAAGGCCCCCGTCCCGGTCGCCAGCACCACCGCGCCCGTCGCGCAGAACGCCACCACGAACAGCACCAGCGCCGCCGCCGCCGGGCTGCCGATATTGGCCCCGAGCCGCGCGTTCAACGCCGCCAGAACGGGGATGCCCACCCCCGCCAGAACCATCCCCACGGCCTGGTATCCCATCGGTACAGTTTCCTTTGTCACGAACAGATCCCCCGCGGCGCGATGCCGTCCCAGGGCAGGAACACCTCGACCGCATCCGCGCGATCGCGCCAGGGCGTGACGGGCATCGCCTGCCCGATCAGCGCCTCCAGCCGCGCGGTGCGCGCCCCCTCGGGGTCCAGCGCCCGGCAACACACGTATTCTTCCACCAACGAGGCCTGTGCCTCGTAGCCATGGTCAAGGAACCGCACCCCGCCCTCTCCGTCGAAGAGATAGGGATCCTCCAGCGCCGCATGTTCACGGGCCGCCCGCAGCGGGTGATACCCCGTCACGTCCCGGTTCTGCCATTGCCAGACATGCGTCATCTCATGCGCGAAGAACATCGCCGCGTAAAGATGCCGCCGCCCGTCCGCCATCGCCGTGTAATCGGGCACCATCATGTCGGGCCGCACATGCAGCGTGTTGAACAGGACCATCCCGCCGACTCGCCCCTCGACCACCGGCCCCTCGGGCGGCGGCACGACGCGCTCGCGGCAGGTGACCGGCGGCCGCGCCGGGTGGCGCAGGGTGATCAGCCCGATCACCGGGTTGGCCACGATCCGCGCCGCCGCAGCGTCGAACCCGTCGCCCTGCAGATCAGCCATGTAGGCCCGCTCCGCCTCGGTCAGCGGACGGCCACAGGCCGACAGGCCGAGGCACAACAGAAGCACGATCGCGCGCATGGCGCGACGATAGGCGCGCGCGCACCTCGGACGCAACGGGTTTGACCCCGATCAAGGCAGGCCCCGCGCGCCCGGCGCACCCTGCCCCGACAAGGACGACACGGAGGAGAGACACCCATGCGCAGGATCATCCCCTTGGCCGCCATCGCAGCCATGACCCTCACCGCCCTGCCCGCCGCGGCGCAGGACGCCGAGGCCGGCCGCCTGCTCTTCCGCGATTTCTGCGCCGCCTGCCATGGCGCGACGGCGCAGGGCGATGGCGTGATGCGGCCCGTCCTGACCCTTGCGCCCCCGGATCTGACCCGGTTGGCCGGGGACGGCGCCTTTCCCGTGCTGCGCACCGCCGAACAGATCGACGGCCGCCGACCGATGGCCGCCCATGGCGGCGACATGCCGATCTTCGGGCGCTGGTTCGAAGGCGACGGGCCGGATGTCGCCCTGCCCGGCCCCGGCGGCCAACCGGTCCTGATGAGCCGACCGGTCGCGGACCTGGTCACCTACCTGCAATCGATTCAGTCCTGACGCAGACCGCGCCCAACGACGCGCGCGTCTATCCCGCGGCCGCGGCCTTGTCCTCGAGCGTCAGCCACTCTTCCTCCGCGGCCTCCAGCCGTGCCTGCCGCTCGGCCAGCGCCTCGGTCGCCTTGGCGAATTTCGCCGGCTCCCGCGTGAACAGCTCCGCATCCGACAAAAGATCGGCCAGCTTGCCGATCTCCGCCTCCAGCCGCGCGATCACCTCGGGCAGCTCCTTCAACCGATGTGCCTCGGTGAAACTCAGCCCCGATTTGGCCGGTGCCGCCTTCGGCTTGGCCTCGACCGCCGGTTTCGCCTTCTTCACGGCCGCCGGTGCCGCCGCTGCCCCCTCGGGCACGGCGCGCGGCCCGCGCTGCGCCTGCATGTCCGACCAGCCCCCGGCATAGGCGACAGCCCGCCCGCCCGGCTCCAGCGCCACGGTCACGCTGGCCACCCGGTCGATGAAATCCCGGTCATGGCTGACCAGAAGCACCGTGCCCGGATACTCCCCCAGCAGATC
>JAOARA010000254.1 GCA_025211115.1 Roseicyclus sp.
CATCCACACCGTCGCCGCGGGTGGCGGCTCGATCCTGCATGCCGAGCCGGGCCGCTTCCGCGTCGGCCCGGACAGCGCGGGCGCGAACCCCGGCCCCGCCTGCTACCGCCGCGGCGGGCCGCTGACGGTGACCGACGCCAATGTCATGCTGGGCAAGCTGCGCCCCGAGTTCTTCCCCCGCGTCTTCGGCCCCGAGCAGGACGCGGCGCTGGATGACGCGGTGGTCCGGTCGCTTTTCGCCAAGATCGCGGAGGCCGAGGGAAAATCACCCGAGGAAGTGGCCGAGGGTTTCCTGACCATCGCCATCGAGAACATGGCCAACGCGATCAAGAAGATCAGCGTCCAGCGCGGCTATGACGTGACCAAGTACCTGCTCAACGCCTTCGGCGGTGCGGCGGGGCAGCACGCCTGCCTTGTCGCCGACGCGCTGGGGATGGAGGCGGTGCTGATCCATCCGCTCTCGGGGCTTCTGTCGGCCTACGGGATCGGGCGCGCGACCGTCTCGGCCAGCCGCCAGCAGGCGCTGGTCGAAGAACTGGGCGAGGGCAGCCTCGCCGCCATCGCGGCGCTTCAGGCGCAGCTGACCGACGCCGTGACCGCCGAGGTCATCGAGCAGGGTGTGGACGCCGCGGCGGCCAGCACGGTGACGCGGCTGCACCTGCGCTACGCGGGCACCGACACCGCCTTGCCGGTGGAATGGTCGGGCGACGCACAGGCCGCGCGCGCCGAGTTCGAGACGGCGCACAAGGCGCAATTCGGCTTCGTCTCGCCCGACAAGCCGGTGACGGTCGAGGCCGTCGAGGTCGAGATCACCGAAGCCCCGCACGAGACCGGTGCGGCGGATGTCGCCCGCACCGACGCGCGCGAGGCCGCCAGCGACACCCGCGTGCCGATCTTCTGCAAGAACGACTGGGTCGAGGCCGCGGTCCACCCGCGCGCGGCGCTTGCGCCCGGCGACCGGGTCAAGGGCCCCGCCCTCATCATCGAGGCGAACCAGACCATCGTCGTGGAGCCCGGCTGGACCGCCGAGCTGACCGGGCGCGACGACATCGTGATGCGCCGGCACGAGCGCATGGCGCGGACATCGGCGGCGGGGACCACCGAGGCCGACCCGATCCTGCTCGAGGTCTTCAACAACCTCTTCATGAACATCGCCGAGCAGATGGGCGTCGCGCTTCAGAACACCGCCCATTCGGTCAACATCAAGGAACGGCTCGATTTCTCCTGCGCCGTCTTCGACCGCGACGGCGCGCTGGTGGCCAATGCGCCGCATATGCCGGTTCACCTCGGCTCGATGGATCGCAGCGTGGAAACCGTGATCCGCCTGAACGAAGGGTCGATCCGCCCCGGCGATGTCTATGCCTTGAACGCGCCCTACAACGGCGGCACGCATCTGCCCGACATCACGGTCGTCTCGCCGGTCTTCGACGATGCGGGGGAGACGATCCTGTTCTGGGCCGCCTCGCGCGGGCATCACGCCGATGTGGGGGGCACCGCGCCCGGCTCGATGACGCCCTTGGCCAAGACGGTCGATGAGGAAGGCGTGCTCTTCGACAACTTCCTGCTCGCCCGCGACGGCGCCTTCCGCGAGGACGCGCTGCGCGATCTGCTGACCGATCACCCCTATCCCGCGCGCAACCCCGACCAGAACATCGCCGATCTGAAGGCGCAGGTCGCCGCCAACGAGCGCGGCGCGGCGGAGTTGCGCCGCATGGTGGCGGAGTTCGGGCTGGAGACGGTCGAGGCCTACATGGGCCACGTCCAGGACAACGCCGCCGAAGAGGTCGCCCGCCTGATCGGGCGGCTCGAGGATTGCTCCTACGAGTATCCCACCGACACCGGGCAGGTCATCCGCGTGAAGATCACGGTCGACCGCGACGCGCGCGAGGCCGTGGTGGATTTCACCGGCACGTCGGAGGCGACGGACAACAACTTCAACGCGCCCGAACCGGTGACGCGGGCGGCGGTTCTCTATTGCTTCCGCGTGATGGTCGAGGCGCCGATCCCGATGAATGCCGGGTGCCTGCGCCCGATCCGCATCGTGATCCCCGAGGGGTCGATGCTGAAACCCGCCTATCCGCGCGCGGTGGTGGCGGGCAATGTCGAGACCTCGCAGCATGTGACCAACGCCGTCTTCGGCGCTTTGGGGGTGCTGGCCAATGCGCAGGGGACGATGAACAACCTGACCTTCGGCAATGCGACCTACCAGTATTACGAGACGATTTGTTCCGGCTCGCCCGCGGGGGTCATGAACTCGGGCCGCGGGTTCGCGGGGACGTCGGGGGTGCATACCCACATGACGAACTCGCGCCTGACCGACCCCGAGGTGCTGGAGATGCGCTTTCCGGTGCTGCTGGAGCGCTTCGCCTTGCGGCCCGGTTCGGGCGGGCAGGGGGCCTATGCGGCGGGCGACGGGACGCAGCGTTGCCTGCGGTTCCTCGAGCGGATGGATTGCGCGATCCTGTCCTCCCATCGCGCGGCACCGCCGCGGGGGATCGCGGGCGGCGGCGACGGGCAGCTGGGCCGGACCGAGGTGCGGCGGCTGGATGGCACGGTCGAGCGGCTCCGGGCCTGTGACCAGACGGTGCTGGAGCCGGGCGAGGCGGTGATCGTGACCACGCCCACGCCGGGCGGCTACGGGTCGGGCTGAGCGCCTTGGCAGGGGGGAGCGGACCCCGCGCGGGGTCCGTCGCAAGGCGCGCGCCTTGCGGGGTGCCCGGGGCTGGTGTGGCGCGTCGTGGCTCTGGTTGAGCGGGGTCGGGTGTTGCGCCGGGGCGCTGCCCTTGGCGGGATGCGGATCAGCGAAGCTGTCCCTGCGACAGGGGGCCGCCCGGTCGGTGCGCCCCGGACCCCG
Organism: Roseicyclus sp.; assembly: GCA_025211115.1. Taxonomy (GTDB): domain Bacteria; phylum Pseudomonadota; class Alphaproteobacteria; order Rhodobacterales; family Rhodobacteraceae; genus Roseicyclus. Next base: position 2,855 of record JAOARA010000254.1, read on the forward strand.
CGCGGGGTCCGTCGCAAGGCGTGCGCCTTGCGCTCCCGTCCGCAGCGGTGCTTGGCGCAGGGCGGTGGTGGCCTGTCATGTTGGCGTCTCGGCACTGTGAGATATCGGAGCCTTGCCCCCGCCAAGTGCCCGTTACATGACCCGTCTTATCTACGGATCCCCCGGCATGGCATGTATCGGGACGAGACAGGCGCGCGCAGGCGGGCCGTGGCGAAGGTCGCCCGGTCCTGTCCTTGCCCCGTTCGGGGCGGCGGCTCGGGCCCCGGTGGCCGTCGGAACGGGTCCGGGTGGCAGGTGACGAGACAAGAAGGGCGGCGCCGCCAGGGGCGGTTCCCATCCGGCCGCCCTGTTCAGGGGCGACCCCGGTGTCCGGCTCTGATCGGCCCATGGCCTGTCACGCCAAGGGTCGGAAACCTGAAGTGGGGCGGGGGTGTCAGGCCCGCCGGGACATGTCCTTGGGCGGGGACAGTGCCACGGCCGGGTTAAGAAAGCGTGAAGCGGCGGGAGCCTGGAACGGAGGCCCCGTGCGTGCTTGCGCCCCGTCGCCCGAACGGCCAGAACGGCGCGAGACATCAGAGCGAAGGGAGGGCACCATGCCCAAGGGCTACATCATCGGCCATATCACCGTGAACGACCCCGAGGCCTACAAGGAATATGTCGAGCGCGACACGCCGATCCTGCACGCGCTGGGCGGGCGCTTCATCGTGCGCGGCGGGCAGGCGCAGGTGATGGAGGGCGAGACCCTCAGCCGCCATGTCGTCATCGAGTTCCCCAGCTACGAGGCGGCGCTGACCGCCTATAACGACCCCGAGTACCAGGAGGTCGCGGGCATCCGCCGCCGCACCGCCGAGAGCGTCATCCTCGTCGTCGAGGGGACCGACGCGGGCTAACGCCCCTCTTCGGTCATGAGGGCCGCGACCCGGTGCATTGCCGGGCCGCGTGCCATCTCCGGCCCGGCCACCGGCAGCTTGCGCCGCCAGTTGGGGTGTTCCTCGACCGTGCCGGGCAGGTTGGTCTGCTCGGCCACCTCCAGCACATCCTCGGCCTGCACCGCGACGAGGGTAGACCTCGTGCGCGCGAGGAAGGCGTGCATCGCGTCCACCCCCGCGCCACCCGCCGCCGCGGCGAAGGCTTCTGCCCGCGCTGCGCGTTCGGCCAGTTCGCGGGCCTCGACCTCCGCGCCGATGCGCCCGATGGCGCGGCGCGCGCGGATGTCGCCCCCCTTGGCCCAGCCGCCATGGGTGGGCAGGTCATGGGTGCCGAAACTGGCGAGCGTCGGGGCCGGGTAGGCCTCGGGCGGGGTGACGTGCCCCCATGGCTCGGCCATGAATTGCAAGAGCCGACAGCCGAGGATGCCGGAGGCCGCGAGCGCGTCCTGCAGACCGTCGGGGATGTTGCCGAGGTCTTCGCCGATCACGGTCGCGCCCGCGCGGGCGGCCTCGATCCGCACGACGGCCAGCATCGCCTCGCGCGGCATCCGCACATAGGCGCCGGGCAGGCCGGGGGCGACCCAGAAGGCGCGTTCGAAGCCGAGGATATGGTCGATCCGCAAGAGCTTCGCATAGGCGAACTGGCGGCGCAGCGTGTCGGCGAGCGTGCGGAAATGGCCACGCGTCAGCGCGTGGGGGTCCAGCGGTGCGAGGTTCCACGTCTGCCCCTCGGGGCCGAGCGCGTCGGGCGGCGCGCCGAGCGAGACGCCGCGGGCGAAGCTGGCGGGGTCGGCCCAGGTCTCGGCCCCCGCGGGGTGGGTGCCGACGGCGAGGTCGAGGTAGAGGCCGTAGCGCATGCCCGCACCGGTCAGGGCGGCCTGGGTGTCGGTCAGCTGGCGATGCGCCATCCATTGCAGCCATGCGTGGTAGCGGATGTCGTCTTCGGGGACGGCACCCGCCGCGCCTTCGGGCGTTTGCAGACGGGCGGGCCAATCCGTCCAGAGCGCGCCGTGGCGCTCGCTGAGCGCCTGATGCGTGGCGAAGCGGGTGAGGGCGCCCCCCTCGGCGGCGCGCCATGTGTCGAAACCGGGGTCGCCTGCGAAGGCCTCATAGGCCGCGCGCAGGGCGGCGCGCTTGGCGGGGATTTCGCGCGCGTAATCAACCAGCGCGCCGGTCGCCACGCCCGGCCCGGTCGCCACGTGCAGCGGGTTCAGGCGGCGGCGGTGCGAGGGGGAATAGGGGCTGGCCCATGTGGCTTCGGTCTGGAAACCGGCGTGGATCGGGTTGATGCCGAGGAACCCCGCGCCGGTTGCAGCAAGGGCTTCGCCGGTGCGCCTCAGGTCGTCGAAATCGCCGAAACCGGGGGTGTCGGGCGCGCGCAAGCCCCAGAGCGGCGCGGTCACGCCCCAGCCGCGGGGCGGCAGGGCAAGGGCGGGCGGGGCGGCGAGAAGGGTGGTCTCGTGATCTCCGACGCGCAGGACGTGGAGGCCGAGGGGCAGTGGGGGCAGGTGCGGGCCGCGGCCTTCGGCCTCGGTGCCGTCCTCGAAGGTCAGCGCCCAAGCGCCGGGGTCGGCGGGCAGGGTCGCGGGCTGGCCCGCCTCGGTCACGATCCAGCGCGGCAGGGGTCGGGCGGCCGCCGCGGCCTGCAGCGCGGCGAGGTGGTCCGCGGCCTGCGCCTCGGTCGCGGCCTCTGCGCCCATGGCGGCGAGCAGCGCCTGCGCGGTCTCGCGGCCCGTTTCGCGGACCAGCCCGGTCTGGTCGGTGTAGCGGGGCAGGAGGCCCATGGCCTCGGCCAGCTGCATCACGGGGTCGCTCACGCCTGCGCCTCCAGCACCAGCGCCAGACCGCAGTCGGCGGGGCAGGCGATGCGGCCCGCGGCGGGGCGGTCGACGGCGACGGCGTCCTCGGACGTGTCGATGCGGGCGACCCAGCCCATCCCGCTTGGCGCGGGGGGGAGTGTGACCGTCGCCGCCTCGCCCGCGTTGAAGACGAGGAAGATCGCGGTTTCCAGCGCCGCGTAGGGCGGGGTTCCCGCAGCGGTGCGTTTCTCGACGCAGAGGAGGCGGCGGGTGTCGTCATGCCAGTCGGCATCCGTCATCTCGGCCCCGTCCTCGCGCCACCAGAACAGGTCCGGCAGCCCGTCGACGGCGCGCTCGCGCGCATGGAGGAAGCGTTTCTGCCGCAGGATCGGATGCGCCCGGCGGAAGGCGATCAGGGCCGCGACCGCCTCGGTCAGCGCGTCATCCGCGCCCTCCCAGCCGATCCAGCCGATCTCGTTGTCCTGCGCATAGGCGTTGTTGTTGCCCGATTGCGTGTTGCCGATCTCGTCGCCCGCCAGCAGCATCGGCACGCCCTGCGACAGCAGCAGCGTGGCCAGCATGTTGCGCTTGCGGCGCGCGCGGGCGGCGCGGATGGCGGGGTCGGCGGTGGGGCCTTCGACGCCGAGGTTGTCCGAGTAATTCGCCCCGTGCCCGTCGCGGTTGCCCTCGCCGTTGGCGTGGTTGTGGCGCGTGTCGTAGCTGACCACGTCGGTCAGGGTGAAGCCGTCATGGGCGGTGATCAGGTTGACCGATGAGGTCGCGGGCCGACCGGAATGGTCGAACTGCTGCGCCGAGCCGGTGATCCGGTCGGCCAGCCGCGGAACCTGTCCCGCATCGCCGCGCCAGTATTGGCGCACCGCGTCGCGGAAGCGGTCGTTCCATTCGAGGAAGGGCGGCGGGAACGCGCCCAGCTGGTAGCCGCCCGGCCCGATGTCCCAGGGCTCGGCGATCAGCTTGACGCGGGCCAGCGTCGGGTCCTGCCGGACGGCGTCGAAAAAGGCGGCGCCGGGGTCGAAGCCCTCGTTGCCCCTGCGGCCGAGCGTGGCGCAGAGGTCGAAGCGGAAGCCGTCGACATGCATGACCTCGACCCAGTAGCGCAGCGAATCCATGATCATGCGCAGGACCATGGGATGATCCACGTTCACCGTGTTCCCGGTGCCGGTGTCGTTGATGTAGAAGCGCCGGTCCTCGGCCAGCCGGTAGTAGCTGGCGTTGTCGAGGCCCCGGAAGGCCAGCGTCGGGCCAAGCTCGGTCCCCTCGCAGGTGTGGTTGTAGACCACGTCGAGGATCACCTCGATGCCCGCGGAATGCAGCCGCGCGACCATCTGCTGGAACTCGGAGATGTCATCGCCCGCCAGGTAGCGCGGGTCGGGCGCGAAGAAGCCAAGCGTCTGGTAGCCCCAGTAATTCGTCAGCCCCTTGTCGTGCAGGAACTTGTCGTCGACGAAGGCGTGGACCGGCAGAAGCTCGACCGCGGTGATGCCGAGCTTCGTGTAGTGCTCCAGCATCGGGTCGGAGGCGAGGCCGAGGAAGCGGCCCTTGGGCGAGGCGGCGGGGTGCAGGCGGGTCAGGCCCTTCACATGCGCCTCGTAGATCACGCTCTCCTCGATGGGCGTTTCGGGCGGGCGGTCACTGCCCCAGCTGAAGCTTGGGTCAACGACGACCGAGCGCGGCATCCAGGGCGCGCTGTCCAGCGTGGAAAAGCTCAGGTCATCGCGGGCGATGTCATAGCCGTAAAGCGCATCGTGCCATGTCGGGTGGCCGGTGAGGCGGCGGGCGTAGGGGTCGATCAGCAGCTTGTTGGGGTTGAAGCGGTGCCCCTCATGCGGGGCGTAGGGGCCGTGGGCGCGGTAGCCGTAAAGCTGGCCGGGGCGCAGCCCCGCGATATAGCCGTGCCAGACGTCGCCGTCGCGCTCGGGCAGGGGGATGCGGTGCGTCTCGCGCCCGTCGGCCGAGAACAGGCACAGAACCATGCGCGTGGCATGGGCCGAGAAGACGGCGAAGTTCACGCCCTCGCCATCGAAGACCGCACCGAGCGGCGCGGCCCGGCCGGCGGAAATCGTTACGTTGCTCATCATCAGCTTGCGGTCAGGCCGTCATAAAGCGCCTTGTACTCGGCGGCGGATTGGTCCCAGCCGACGGGCGCGCGCATCGCGTTTTTCTGCATCCTGAGCCACAGATCGGGTTGCCTGTAAAGCGCCGTCAACCGGTCGAAGGCGCGCGAAAGCGCGTCTGCCGAAATCGGGTGCAGCTGAAGGCCGGTTGCCACGCCCATGCGCAGCGCGGCGGGCGAGGCGTCGATCACCGTGTCGGCGAGGCCGCCGGTGTAGGCGACCAGCGGGAGGGTGCCGAAGCGCAGCCCGTAAAGCTGCGTCAGCCCGCAGGGTTCGAAGCGCGAGGGCACGAGGATCGCGTCGCCGCCCGCGATCAGGAGATGGGCGAGGTCCTCGTCATAGCCGATGCGGGTGGCGATATCGGGGTGGGCGGCGGCATCCATAAAGGCGCGTTCCAGCGCCGGGTCGCCCGAGCCGAGAAGGGCAAGCTGCCCGCCTTCGTCGATCAGGCGGGGCAGGGCTGCGAGCAGCAGGTCGAGCCCCTTTTGATGGGTCAGCCGCGAGACGACGACGCAAAGCGGGCCATCCGCCTCGGGCAGGTCCATCGCGCGGCGGAGCTGCGCCTTGTAGCGCCGCTTGCCCGCGGGGGTCTTGTAGGGCGGGGTCCATGCGTCCAGGTCGACACCGTTCAGGATGCCGGAAAGGTCCTGTTGCCTGGCGCGCAAGAGGCCGTCCATGCCCATGCCGAACTCGGGCGTCAGCAGCTCGCTTGCGTAGGTGGGGCTGACGGTGGTGATCCTGTCGGCGGCGACAAGCCCCGCCTTGAGCGCGCTGATGTCGCCCCAGAACTCGAACCCCTCCTGCGTCATCCCCTCGGGCTTCAGGCGCAGGGCGGGCAATCTGCCCACGTCCGCCTTCCCCTGGAAGGCGATGTTGTGGATCGTCAGGACCGAGCGCGCGGGGCTGCCCGGATGCCGCTCGCGCAGATACCAGGGCGCGAAGCCCGCCTGCCAGTCATGGGCGTGCAGGATGTCGGGCTGCCAGCCCGTCAGCGCGCCGCCCGCGATCTCGGCGGCGACCCAGCTGAGGGCGGCGAAGCGTTCGGGGTTGTCGGGCCAGTCGGCCCCGCCCGCGTCGGTATAGGGGCCGCCCGCCCGGTCAAAGAGGTGCGGCGCATCGAGGATCAACAGATCGAGGCCATGGGCCGTCGCCGCCAGAACGCGGGCCGGGCCGCCGAACAGGTCGGCGTCCTGCCAGACCGGTTTCGCCTTGCCCGCCGCCGCCATGACCTTGGGGTATCCGGGCAGAAGCGTCCGCATCTCCACCCCGAGCGGCGCCAGCGCGCCGGGCAGCGCGCCCGCCACGTCGGCCAGCCCGCCGGTCTTGATCAGCGGCGCGCATTCCGAGGTGACCGAGAGAACCCTCATCGCGCGGCGTGCCACTTGGCGATCATCTCCTCGGTGATGAGGGTCACGCCGCCCGGCGAGACGTGGAACCACTTGGCGTCTTCTTCCGGGTCCTCGCCCACGACAAGGCCGCGGGGGATCACCACGCCGCGGTCGATGACCACGTTCTTCAGACGCGCGTGGCGTTCAACCACGACGTTGGGCAGCACGACCGCGCGCACCAGTTGCGAGTAGGAATTGGTGTGGACGTTGGTGAACAGGAGCGACTCGCGCACCTCGGTGCCCGAGATGATGCAGCCGCCCGACACCATGGAAGAGATCGCGCTGCCGCGACGGTCGGCCTCGTCATGGATGAATTTCGCGGGCGGCACGCTTTCGGAATAGGTCCAGATCGGCCAGTTGGTGTCCCACAGGTCCAGTTCGGGCGTGAAGCTGGTCAGGTCGATGTTCGCCTTCCAATAGGCATCGACCGTGCCCACGTCGCGCCAGTAGGCGGGGGCCTCGGGCGAGTGGCGCACGCAAGACGCCTCGAACCGATGGGCCATCGCCTTGCCGCCCGCCACGATCTGCGGGATCAGGTCGCCGCCGAAATCACGGCTGGAGTTGGGGTCTTCCGCGTCGCGGATCAGAAGGTCGCGCAGGAAGGCCCATTTGAAGACATAGATCCCCATCGAGGCGAGGGTGACATTCGGGTCTTCGGGCGTGCCGGGGGGGTCTTTCGGCTTTTCGAGGAAGCTGGAGATGCGGTCCTGCGCGTCGATGGCCATGACGCCGAAGGCGCTGGCCTCGGCCCGCGGGACGGTCAGGCAGCCGATGGTGACATCCGCGTCGGTGTCGCGGTGCTGACGCAGCATCACCTCGTAATCCATCTTGTAGATGTGATCGCCCGCAAGGATCACGACGTAATCCACGTCGTAGCTGTCGATGATGTCGATGTTCTGGAACACGGCATCCGCGGTGCCCTGGTACCAATGCGTTTCGTCCACCCGCTGCGAGGCGGGCAGGATGTCGAGGTATTCGTTGCGTTCCGCGCGAAAGAAGCTCCAGCCGCGCTGGCAGTGGCGGATGAGGGAATGCGCCTTGTATTGCGTGGCGATGGCCATCTTGCGGATGCCGGTGTTCAGCGCGTTGGACAGCGCGAAGTCGATGATGCGGGCCTTGCCGCCGAAATAGACCGCGGGTTTCGCGCGGCGGTCGGTCAGTTGCATCAGGCGGCTGCCGCGCCCGCCCGCCAGCACGAAGGCCATGGAGCGCGAGACGAGCCTTTGGGATGGTCCGGCCATTGTCGTTCTTCCTCCCGTATGATGCGCCGCCCCCCGCGGCGCTGGGTCTAGTCGTCAGGTATCAGGAACAGCGTGGAAAGCGGCGGCAGGGTGAGCTGCGCATGGGCGGGCTGGCCGTGGCTTTCGCCCGTCGTCGCCGTGATCCGGCCCATGTTGCCACGGTTGCCGCCACCGTAGAGCGCCGCGTCGGTGTTCAGCACCTCGCGCCACGGTCCTGCCTGCGGCAGGCCGATCCGGTAGCCGGGGCGTTCGACGGGGGTGAAGTTCGTCAGCATGACGACCGGTGTGTCATCCGGCCCGCCGCGCCTGATCCATGCGATGACGGAGCGGTCGGCGTCGCCGCCCTCGATCCACTGGAAGCCGTCGGCATCGGCGTCCTTCACATGCAGCGCGGGCGTGCCGCGGTAGAGCGTGTTGAGGTCGCGCACCAGCCGCTGCAGGCCGCGGTGCCCCGGATCGTCGAGGTGGTGCCAGCCGATTTCCGCGTCGTGGTTCCACTCGGCCTGCTGGCCGAACTCCTGCCCCATGAAGAGAAGCTTCTTGCCCGGATGCCCCCACATGAAGCCGTAATAGGCGCGCAGGTTGGCGAGCTTGGTGGCGTGGTCGCCGGGCATTCGGGTATACATGCTGCCCTTGCCGTGGACGACCTCGTCATGGCTGATCGGCAGGACGAAATTCTCGGAAAACGCGTGATGCAGGCCGAAGGTCAGCTTGTCGTGGTGGTATTTCCGGTTGACCGGGTCCTCGGCCATGTATCGCAGCGTGTCGTTCATCCAGCCCATGTTCCACTTGAACCCGAAGCCGAGCCCCCCCTCGTGGACCGGGCCCGAGACCTTGGGGAACGAGGTGCTTTCCTCGGCCACGGTCATGATGCCGGGATGCGCGCCATAGGCGGCGATGTTCATCTCCTTCAGGAAATCGATCGCCTCGTAATTCTCGTTGCCGCCGTGGATGTTCGGCACCCATTGCCCCTCGTCGCGGGAATAGTCGCGGTAGAGCATCGAGGCCACGGCATCCACGCGCAGCCCGTCGATGTGGTATTCCTCGAGCCAATACAAGGCGTTGGCGGTGAGGTAGTTTTTCACCTCGCGCCGCCCATAGTTGTAGATCAGCGTGTTCCAGTCGCGGTGGAACCCCTCCTTGGGGTCGGCGTGTTCGTAAAGCGCCGTGCCGTCGAACCGGCCAAGCCCATGCGGATCGGTCGGGAAATGCCCCGGCACCCAGTCGAGGATCACGCCCAGCCCCGCGAGATGCGCCGCGTCGACCAGGTCGCGGAACTCGTGCGGGGGGCCGTGGCGGACGGTGGGGGCGTAAAGGCCCACGGGCTGGTAGCCCCATGAGCCGTCGAACGGGTATTCGCTGACCGGCAGAAGCTCGAGGTGGGTGAAGCCCATCTCGGTGGCGTAGGCGACCAGCTCCTCGGCGGCTTCGCGGTAGCTGATGCGGCGGCCATGCGCCTTGCGCCGCCAGCTGCCGAGGTGGACCTCGTAGATGGAAATCGGCGCGCTGCGCGATTGCGCCTCTGCCCGCGTCTCCATCCAGCCCGCATCCCGCCAGCCGTAGCCGGTGATGTCGCGCACGACCGAGGCGTTTTCGGGCGGATGCTGCGAGCCGAAGCCGACCGGGTCGGCCTTGAGCGGCTGGGCCACCCTGTCAGGGCCGAGGATCTCGTATTTATAGGCCGTGCCTTCGCCGATGCCGGGCAGGAAGATCTCCCACACGCCCGTGGCACCCCGCTTGCGCATGACATGGCGCCGCCCGTCCCAGGCGTTGAACCCGCCCACCACCGAGACGCGCCGGGCGTTGGGCGCCCAGACCGCGAAATGCGTGCCGTGCACATGCTCATGGCGCATCACATGCGCGCCGAGCGCGTGCCAGAGCGCGTGATGGGTGCCCTCGCCGATCAGGTATTCGTCGATCTCGCCCAGCACGGGGCCGAAGCGATAGGGGTCTTCCATGTCCCATTGCGCGCCATCGGGGCCGGTCGCGCGCAGCCCGTAGGGCGCGTCGCCGGGCACGGGGCCATGGAACAGGCCCGGCGCATCGGGCAGGGGGGCGAGGGGATGGACCGCCGCGCCGATCACGGCGGCCATGGCGGTGGCACCCGGATCGAAGACGGTCACATGCCGGGCCGCGCCCGTGCCATGCGGCCCGAGCACGGCGAAAGGATCGTCATGGGTGCCCGCGAGAATGCGCGCCGCCGCCCCCGGCGGGGGGTGGGCGGCAGCGGCGGTGTCGGGGCCTGTGGTCATGGGCAAGACGCTACAGCAGGGGCCGAACAGGTCAACCCGGCCGCGCGACCGGGGACGCGCCCCAGATGTCGGCCATGTAGCCCCGGATCGTCCGGTCGGACGAGAACCAGCCCGAGCGCGCGGTGTTCAGCGCGGCCCGCCGGGTCCAGTCGGCGGTGTCGCGGTAGGCCGCGTCGACCTCGCGCTGGGCGCGCCAGTAATCGGTGAAATCCGAGCAGACGAGGAAGTAATCGGGCCCGCGCAGGTTGCCGGTGATGTCGTGGAAGCGGTCCGGCTCGCCGGTGGAAAACGCGCCGTCTTGGATCGCGTCGAGCGCCGCGGCCAGCCGCGGGTCGGCGGCGATGGCCTGCGCGGCGTGATCGGGGATCGCGCGGCGGGCCATGACCTCTTCGGCGGTCATGCCGAAGAGGAAGAAGTTTTCCGGCCTCACATGCTCGCGGATTTCCACGTTCGCCCCGTCCAGCGTGCCGACCGTCAGCGCGCCGTTGAGCGCGAATTTCATGTTGCCGGTGCCCGAGGCCTCCTTGCCCGCGGTGGAAATCTGTTCCGAAAGGTCCGAGGCCGGGATCAGCCGCTCGGCCAGCGTGACGTTGTAGTTCGGCAGGAACACGACCTTGAGGAAGGGGCTGGTCACCGGGTCGGCGTTCAGCACGGCGGCGACATCGTTGATCAGGTGGATGATCTTCTTGGCGAAGACATAGCCCGGCGCGGCCTTGCCGCCGAAGATCTTGACCCGCGGGGTCCAGCCGGCCTCGGGGTTGGCGCGGATCGCCTGCCAGAGCGCCACGGCCTCGAGGATGTTGAGGTGCTGGCGCTTGTATTCGTGGATGCGCTTGATCTGGATGTCGAACATCGCGTCGGGGTCGAGGCTCAGGCCATGCGTCTCGGACACCCAGTTCGACAGCGCCACCTTGTTGGCGCGCTTGGCCGCGGCCACCGCGTCGAGCAGGCCCGCATCGCTCAGGTGCGCCTCGAACCCGGCAAGCTGGTCGAGATCGCCCACCCAGCCTTCGCCGATGGCCTCGGTGATGATGGACGAGAGCGCCGGGTTGCAGGCATGCAGCCAGCGCCGCGGGGTCACGCCGTTGGTCTGGTTCACGATCCGGTCCGGATGCAGCGCGTGCAGGTCCTCGAACACGGTCTGTTTCATCAGCCCTGTGTGCAGCGCCGAGACGCCGTTGACGCGGTTGGCCATGATGAAGCTGAGCGCGCCCATGTTCACATGCCCGTCCGAGACGGCATGGGTCTGGCGCGCCGGGTGGGCGGCGGCGTGATCCGCGTCGATCCGCTCGATCAGCATCATGTGCCGCGGCAGCAGCCGCGACATGAGGTCGACCGGCCATTTCTCCAGCGCCTCGGGCAGAAGCGTGTGGTTGGTGTAGTTCAGCACCCGCCGCGCGATGTCGAGCGCCTGCTCGAAGGGCAGCCCGCGCGCGTCATGCAGAAGGCGCACCAGTTCCGGCCCGGCGATGGCGGGGTGGGTGTCGTTGAGCTGGATCGCCACCTTGTCGGGCAGGGCGGTGATATCGTCATGCTCGCTGTCGAAACGGCGCAGGATGTCGTGCAGGCTGGCGGCGGTGAAGAAATATTCCTGCTTCAGGCGCAGCTCCTTGCCCGCCTCGGTGGTGTCGTCGGGGTAAAGGACGCGGCTGATCGAGCGCGCCAGCATCTCGGGGGCTGCGGCGCCGACATAGTCGCCGTGGTTGAAGCGTTGCAGGTCCAGCGGATCGACCGCCCGCGCGCCCCAAAGGCGGAGCGTGTTCGTCCAGCCCGCCTGCCAGCCGACGACGGGGGTGTCATAGGCCTCGGCCAGCACGGCCTCGGACGGGGTCCAGACCATGCGGCCGTCATCACCTTCCGTCACATGGCCGCCGAAGCCGATGCGATAAAGGGTTTCGGGGCGCTCGAATTCCCAGGCGTGGCGCTGTTGCAGCCACGTCTCGGGGTCTTCGACCTGCCGCCCCTGCTCGAAGCTTTGGCGGAAGAGGCCATGTTCGTAGCGGATGCCGTAGCCCATGGCGGGGCAGGACAGCGTCGAGAGCGATTCGAGGAAACAGGCCGCGAGACGGCCAAGCCCGCCATTGCCGAGCGCTGCGTCGGGCTCGTCATGCAGCACCGCGTCGAAGTCGAGGCCAAGCCCCTCCACCGCCGCCTTCGCCTCGGCGTCGGCGCGCAGGTTGACCAGCGCATCGCCCAGAAGGCGGCCGATCAGGAATTCCATCGACAGGTAATAGACCCGTTTCGCGCCAGCCTCGTAGGCGGCGCGGGTCGAGGCGAACCAGCTGTCCACGATGCGGTCGCGCACGGCATAGCTCAGCGCCAGCCGCCAGTCGTGCAAGGTCGCATGCGCGGCATCCTTGCCGATGGTATAGCCCAGGTGACGCAGGATCGCGTCCTGCATCCGTTCGGCCCCGCGGGCATCTTGAAAGGTCATTGTCCCTGCCTCGTGACTGGCGCGTGTTAGCGCTAACTACTCCCCCTCCGGCAAAATTGAAAGCGCTTTGGAAGGCGCCGTCGCGGTGCTGCCGCCACCCTGCCGGGGACCGTGGCCAAGCTGTCACGCCGGGCGGTCGCGTCAAGCCCTCTTGCATTGGACGCGCGGGCGCGCTTCTGTCGCGCGCCATGAGAGACACATCGCCCCCCACCGCCGCCGTCAGGGCATCCGTGACCGACGCCGAGCTTTACGAGTTGCGCGCTGCCCGCAGCGCCGATGACCTGTGGCCGATGCTGGAGGCGCTATACGCGGCGCATCCCGGCTATGCCGCCTTCCGTGCCGAGCTGGAGCAGGCGATGCGCGCGGCCTGGGAGGCGCGGCCGGCAGAGCTGAAACGCCTCGACCTCGCCCGCGACCTCGAGCCCGACTGGTTCCAGCGCCCCGGCATGGTCGGCTATGTCTTCTACATCGACCGCTTCGCGGGCGACCTGAAGGGGGTGCGCGAGCGGCTCGACTACCTTGCCGACCTGGGCGTGACCTACATCCATTTCATGCCCTGCCTGAAGCCGCGCGAGGGTGACAGCGACGGCGGCTACTCGGTGCAGGATTACCGCGAGATCGCGCCGCACCTGGGCACGATGGCGGAGTTCGAGGAGACGGTCGCCGCCGCCCGCGCCCGCGGCATGAGCGTCTGCATCGACATGGTGCTGAACCACACGGCCAAGGAACACGACTGGGCCGCACGGGCGCGGGCGGGCGAGGCGGCCTATCTCGACTATTACCTCACCTTCCCCGACGACACGCTGCCGCAAGAATACGCGAAGACCGCGCACGAGGTCTTTCCGGCCCATGCGCCGGGGAATTTCACCTATTACGAGGACATGGGCCGCTGGGTCTGGACCTCGTTCAACGAACACCAGTGGGACCTGAACTGGGCCAATCCGCGCGTCTTCCTCGAGATGGCCGAGGTGATGCTGTTCCTCGCCAACCGCGGGGTCGAGGTGTTGCGCTTCGACGCGGTGGCCTTCCTGTGGAAGCGGCTTGGCACGCGCTGCCAGTCGGAGCCGGAATGCCACATGATCCTGCAGGCGCTGCGCGCGATCAGCCGGATCGTGACGCCCGCGGTGATCCACCTCGAGGAGGCCATCGTCGGCCCCGCCGAGATGCTGCCCTATCTCGGGCGCGGCATCCATGACGGCAAGGAAGGCAACCTCGCCTATCACAACTCGCTCATGGTGCAGTTCTGGTCGGCGCTCGCCGCGCGCGACACGCGGATGATGAGCCATGTGCTCGCCACGCATTTCCCGCCCGCGCTGACCAACGCGACCTATGCCAACTACCTGCGCTGCCACGACGATATCGGCTGGGCCGTCACCGACGAGGACGCGAGCGCCGTGGGGCTGAACGGGGCGCTGCACCGGGCGTTCCTGTCGGATTTCTACGAGGGCGTCTTTCCCGGCAGTTTCGCCAAGGGCGAATTGTTCCAGCACGACCCCGAGACCGGCGACAAGCGCATCAGCGGCAGCTGTGCCTCGCTTGCCGGGGTGGAAAAGGCGCTGGAGGCGGGCGACCCCGTGGCGCTGGATCGCGCCATCGACCGGGTGCTGATGGGCCATGCGCTGATCGCCGCATTCGGTGGTATCCCCTTGATCTACATGGGCGACGAGCTGGGGATGCTGAACGATTACGGCTACACGGGTTACGCCCCCCATGCCCATGACAGCCGCTGGCTGCACCGCCCGTTGATGGACTGGGCGCTGGTCGAGACGGCGCAGAGCGACCCGGCCTCGGTGCCCGCGCGGCTGCTGACCGGGATCAAGACGATCATGGCGCGCCGCGCCGCGACCCCCGAGATCCACGGGGCGGTGCCCACCGAGATCCTCGAGACCGGCCACCGCGCGCTTTTCGCCTTTGCAAGGCGGGCGCCGACGGGGCCGTTGATCTGCGTCTTCAACTTCTCGGAGCAGTGGCAGAGCCTGCCGCTGGACTGGGCGTCGCTCCATGGTGCGACCCTGTTCGAGGATGCGCTGTCGCGTGCGCCGGTCGGCGACGGCAACGGGCGCATTCCCCTGCCGCCCTATGCGCGGCTCTGGCTGCGCTGAGGCCCCCCACACCCCGACCGACACCGACAGGAGACCATCGACCATGCCCCACCCGCTTGTGACCGAGGCCGACATCTCCGCCTATGCCCGCGACGGGGCGGTGCTGATCAAGGGGCTTTTCGCCGATCATGTCGAGACCCTGCGCGCAGGTGTGGCCCGCAACATGGAGGAGCCGGGCCCCTATGCCGCCGAGAACCTGAAACCGGGCGAGGGCGGGCGGTTCTTCGACGACTATTGCAACTGGCAGCGCATCCCCGAGTTCGAAGAGGTGATCCACGCCTCGCCTGCCGCCGAGGTCGCCGCCGACCTGATGGGCGCGTCCCGCGTGCAGCTGTTTCACGATCATGTGCTGGTGAAGGAGGCGGGCACGTCCAAACCGACGCCATGGCACCAGGACGGGCCCTATTACTTCGTCGAGGGGCGGCAGACCGTCAGCTTCTGGTCGCCGCTCGACCCGGTGACCACGGCCCGCCTGCGCTGCGTGGCGGGCTCGCATCGCTGGCCGCGGCCCGTCCTGCCGACGCGCTGGCTGGCCGAGACGAGCTTCTATCCCAACGAAGAGGATTACATGCCGGTCCCCGACCCGGATGCCGAGGGGATGGATGTGCTGGAATGGGAGATGGAGCCGGGCGACGCCGTGGCCTTCCATTACATGACGCTGCACGGCGCGCGGGGCAACGAGACGACGGCGCGCCGGCGGGCGTTCTCGCTGCGGCTGGTGGGCGATGACGCGCGCTACGTCGAGCGGCCCGGCCGCACCTCGCCGCCCTTTCCGGGGCACGAGATGGCGACCGGACAGGTGCTGCGCGAGGATTGGTTCCCGGTCATCTGGCCGCGCCCCGCCGCCTGAGGGCGGGGGCAAGGCGCTTGCAAGCGCCTTGGCAAGCCCGTTGCAACGGGCTTGTCGCGCCCTGCCTCAGCCGTAAAGCCCGGCCACCCGGCCGCGCAGCTGCACCAGCGCCAGCACCGTGTCGATGGTTGGCGTCGCCGTCCCGGTCACGCGGCCCAGCTCCTGCACCGAGCCCAGAAGCGCGTCGATCTCCATCGGGCGACCTGCGTCGAGGTCCTGTAGCATCGAGGTCCGATGCGCGCCCACCGCCGCGCCGCCCTCGATCCGGCGGTCCACGTCGATGGGAAACTTCACGCCGAGGCTCTCGGCGATCGCCTGCGCCTCGAGCATCATGTTGCGCGCCACCTCGCGCGTGCCGGGATCGGTGCAGAGCACGTCGAGCGTGGCGTGGGTCAGCGCCGAGATCGGGTTGAACGACAGGTTCCCCCAGAGCTTCACCCAGATCTCGTCGCGCAGCTTGGGCCGGACGGGGGCCTTCAGCCCCGCCGCGGCAAGCGCCTGGCTCAGACGCGTCGCGCGCTCGGATTTGGAGCCGTCCGGCTCGCCCAGCGAAAAGCGGTTGCCCTCGATGTGCTTCACGACACCTGGCTCGATCACTTCGGCGGCGGGGTAGACCACGCAGCCCAGCACGCGGTCGGGCCCGAAGCCGGTCCACTGCGCGTCGCCCGGATCGACCGAGGCGAGCCGCGTGCCCTCGAGCGGGCCGCCGATCTTGTGGAAATACCACCAGGGCACGCCGTTCACGCCCGAGACGATGGTCGTCTCCGGCCCGATCAGGGGCTGCATCCTGTCCACGACGGGCGGCACCGAATGCGCCTTGAGCGTGACGATCACGTAATCCTGCGGCCCCAGCGCCGCCGGATCGTCCGAGGCGTTGACCGCAAAGGTCTTGGTCTCGCCCTCCTCGATCAGGGTCAGGCCCTTGGCCTTCATCGCGGCGAGATGCGGGCCGCGGGCGACGAGGCTCACCTCGGCCCCCGCCTCGGCCAGTTTCGCGCCCATGTAGCCGCCGATCGCGCCGGCTCCGAAAATGCAGATCTTCATGTTGCGTCCCTCAGGGGCCGTCCGCAGCAGCAGACCCGGCCCGTCGCTTCATCTTCCCGAAAATACGGTCGGGGGAGCCCGCGGGGGCAGACAGCCCCCTCGCACGGGTCGGCGCCGAAGGCGTCGATCCCGACCCTCACGCGCTCTCGACCAACCCCAGTTTCTCGGCCAGACCGATGCGCTGCAGCTTGCCGGTCGCCCCTTTCGGGATCTCGTCGAGGATCACCACCTTGCGCGGCACCTTGAACCCCGCCAGCCGCTCGCCGGCAAAGCCGCGGATATCGGCCTCGGTCGCCTCGGTCCCCTCCTTCAGCACCACGGCGGCCCCCACTTCCTCGCCCAGCTTCGGGTGGGGGATGGCGAAGGTCACGACCTGCGCCACCGCGGGATGCGCCGACAGCACGCCATCGACCTCGAGCGGCGAAACCTTCTCGCCGCCGCGGTTGATGATCTCCTTCAGGCGGCCCGTCAGCGTCAGGTAGCCCTCCTCGTCGAAAGTGCCCTGGTCGCCGGTGCGGAACCAGCGCAGGCCGTCCGCCATGAAGAAGCTCTTGGCATTGGCCTCGGGGTTGCCCTCGTAACCGGGGGTCACGTTCGGGCCCGAGATCACGACCTCGCCCACGCCGCCCTCCATCAGGCGGTCCTCGATCTCGTGGGCGATCCGCACCAGCGGCCCGGCCTCCACGCCCACCGATCCCGGCTTTTGCGCGCGCGGCGGCAGCGGGTTCGAGGCCATCTGGTGCGTGGCCTCGGTCATGCCGTAGCCCTCGATCACGGGCGCATTGAAGGTGGCGGCCAGCGCCTCCATCACCGGGCCGGGCAGCGAGGCGGAGGAGGAGCGCAGGAAGCGCAGGGGCACGGATTTGATGGTCTCGGCGTTGCGCGCGGCGCGGGCGAGGATCGTCTGGTGCATGGTGGGAACGGCGGTGTACCAGCTGGGGCGCGCCTCCTCCATCCAGCCGAAGAATTTCATCGCGTCGAAGCCCGGCGCGCACCAGACCGAGCCACCGGCGGCCAGTGACGAGGAGACGGCGGCGATCAGCCCGTGGATGTGGAAAAGCGGCATCACGTTCAGGCAGCGATCCGCGGGGGTCAGCGCCAGCGACGCGCCGATGTTGCGGGCCGAGGCCGCCACGTTCGACTGCAAGAGCGGCACGATCTTGGGCCGCGAGGTCGTGCCCGAGGTGTGCAGGATCAGCGCCACGTCATCCGGCGCGGGGGCGGCGGTGTCGGCCTCGCCCGCATGGCCCTCGGGGGTCAGAGTGAAGACGCCCGCTGGGTCCGCGGCGTCGAAGGAGAGCCGGATCACCGACAGGCCCAGCCGGGCCGCCGCGGCATGGGCGGGGCCTGCCTCGCCCTCGGCGAGGA